>NZ_JBDJLK010000032.1:0-58668 GCF_039673335.1 Pseudomonas sp. TWI929 | reverse complement strand
CTCCCTCGCAGCACTGCTCCCGCCCGTGGGTAATCGAGAACGAAACGGTCGACCGCATTCGCCGCCTGGGGGCTGGCTTGCCAGCGGCTGGGCGCACCATACCTTCCTGCTTATATATAAGGAGAGATGGAAGCGCCTGTGCAGCTTTCATCTTTAATCCTCCTTTAATCACGGTATCCTTCACTCCCGGGTGTCGAGGGGCTTGCCCCTGCGCGGCACCCGGGCAGCCGTTTTTTACCGCACGACGTTGAACCGACGTCGCTGCGGCCGGTCTCAGCCACACCGGATAGCCCTGCGCAGTGCTATCGCGCCGCTTCCTCGGCACACTCACTGGCCTGGCCCAGCGTGTAGACTTGCGCCAAGGCAGGCGGACCACGCTGCCACTATCCATCGAAGGAACCGGCAATGAACGAACAAACATCGCGCCTGAATCGGGAACGGCGCTTTCTGGTGCTGTTGGGCCTGATCTGCCTGTCGCTGATCGGCGGCGCCCTCTACATGCAGGTGGTGCTGGGCGAGGCACCGTGCCCGTTGTGCATCCTGCAGCGCTACGCGCTGCTGTTCATTGCCGTGTTCGCCTTCATCGCCGCAGCCATGCCGGGGCGGCGCAGCCTGACCTTCTTCGAAGCGCTGGTGGTGCTTAGCGCAGTTGGCGGAATCGTTGCGGCTGGCAACCATGTGTATATACTCGCCAACCCCATGGTCAGTTGCGGTATCGACACCTTGCAACCGATCGTCGATGACCTGCCGCTGGCCAAGCTGTGGCCGCTGGCGTTCCAGGTCGACGGCTTCTGCAGCACGCCGTACCCGCCGATCCTCGGTTTGTCGCTGGCGCAATGGGCGCTTGTGGCGTTCGTGCTGACTGCCATCCTGGTACCGCTCGGGATCTACCGCAACCGACGCCAGGCTTAGACAAAAGTCCCGAATTACATGGGGTCTTTTGCAGCGCATGAGAAGAGCGAAAAGTTGCACACCGCTTGATCCAGATCAACCTCAAGGCCTTGCAGAATGCGGCTTTGAGGCCTAGCAAGCGGGGTGCGACAAACTGTCGCGAAGTTGAATTATCGAGCGCTATTGTTACGTATTCTGTAAAAGACTGTTGCTCAATAAGTCATAGTCAATGGTTGGCGACCTCACTACAATCGCCCCCAATTTCCGTTCGGCACTGCTTGCGAGTCGCAGGATTGAAGGAAGCCCCAGCGCTCCTTTTTGCTGACTTCGTCAAGTTTCGCCCAACGGCGATACCGGGCGGACCCCCCTCCGCGTTTTCCCGCACCAAATGGACTTGGTCTGAAGTACAGGCCTGTTGCCTACGAAACCATAAGCACCGCTAACCCGCTTGAAGCCAAGGTCCTGCAGTCGGACCCCAGGCAGGAGCGAGTACGGGCGCGAAATGCCTCACTTGGCAGGACGAAGTGTTGGCTACCAAAACACAAATTGCATTGAAGCAAGCTGATCTAGAGGTCGTGAGATGAGTAAAAAGCGTTACCCCAGACTGTTTGGCATATTGCCCTTTTTAGGCATGCTTTTACTCAGTGGGTGCAACTGGACCCTGCTCGACCCGAAGGGCCAGGTCGGCATTGAGCAAAAGAACCTGATCCTGATCGCTACCGGCCTGATGCTGCTGGTGGTGATTCCTGTCATCATCATGACCCTGGCCTTCGCCTGGAAGTACCGTGCTTCCAACAAGGCAGCCACCTACACCCCTGACTGGTCGCACTCGACCAAGATCGAGGCCGCGGTGTGGATCATCCCGATCCTGATCATCATCGCCCTGGGTTACGTCACCTACCACTCCACCCACAAGCTGGACCCGTACCGTCCACTGGATTCCGATGTGAAGCCGGTGCAGATCGACGTGGTCGCGCTGGACTGGAAGTGGCTGTTCATCTACCCGGAGCAGGGCATTGCCACGGTCAACAAGATCGTCTTCCCGGCTAACACCCCGGTCAACTTCCGCGTCACTTCCGACGCCGTGATGAACTCGTTCTTCATCCCGGGCCTGGGCGGCCAGATCTACGCCATGGCCGGCATGACCACCAAGCTGCACCTGATCGCCAACGAAAACGGCGAGTTCGACGGTATCAGCGCCAACTACAGCGGTGCTGGCTTCACCGGCATGAAATTCAAGGCTACTGCCACCTCCCAGGAAGACTTCGACAAGTGGGTCGCCGAGGTCAAGCAGTCGCCGAAGAAGCTGGACAAGGCCGAATACGACGCCTTGGCCAAACCAAGCGAAAACAACCCAGTCGCGCTGTATAGCGAGGCCTCGCCAGAGCAGTTCCAGCTGATCGTCGACAAGTACGAAGGCATGAACCGCGGTCGTAGCCACGAAGAAGCAGGCAGCAAAGATCTGGCCACAACCAAGGGTGTGGAATCGAGTATGCAACCAGCTGCCGGTGCAGAGGAGTAAGAGATGTTCGGTAAACTAAGCCTGGAGGCGATACCCTATCACGAGCCGATAGTCATGGTGACGCTTGCCATGATCGCGCTCGGCGGTATCGCTGTCGTCGGTCTTATCACCTATTTCCGCAAGTGGACCTACTTGTGGAGCGAGTGGCTGACTACTGTCGACCACAAAAAGATCGGCGTGATGTACATCATCGTCGCGATGGTCATGCTGCTGCGCGGCTTTGCCGACGCCATCATGATGCGTACCCAGCTGGCTGCCGCAACCGGTGGCTCCGAAGGCTACCTGCCGCCTGAACACTATGACCAGATCTTCACCGCTCACGGTGTGATCATGATCATCTTCATGGCGATGCCGTTCTTCACCGGCCTGATGAACCTTGCGGTTCCTCTGCAGATCGGTGCACGTGACGTTGCCTTCCCGTTCCTGAACTCCCTGAGCTTCTACCTGCTGCTGGCAGGCGTGCTGCTGGTCAACATCTCGCTGGGCGTTGGTGAATTCGCCAAGACCGGCTGGGTTGCCTATCCGCCGCTCGCGGGCATTCAGTACAGCCCTGGGGTGGGCGTTGACTACTACATCTGGGCGCTACAGCTATCCGGATTGGGTACGACGCTTACCGGCGTGAACTTCCTCGTCACCGTGATGAAGATGCGCGCACCTGGCATGAAGCTGATGGACATGCCGATCTTCACCTGGACCTGCACCTGGGCCAACGTACTGATCGTTGCTTCGTTCCCGATCCTGACTGCTGCACTCGCGCTGCTGACTGTTGACCGTTATCTGGACTTCCACATTTTCACCAACGAGCTTGGTGGGAACCCGATGATGTACGTCAACCTGTTCTGGGCGTGGGGTCACCCTGAGGTTTACATCCTGATCCTGCCGGCCTTCGGCGTGTTCTCGGAAGTAACTTCGACGTTCTCTGGCAAACGCCTGTTCGGCCACCACTCGATGATCTACGCATCGGGCGCGATCGCCATCCTCGGCTTTGCGGTATGGCTGCACCACTTCTTCACCATGGGTGCCGGCGCCAGCGTCAACACCTTCTTCGGCCTGGCGACGATGCTGATCTCCATCCCGACCGGTGTGAAGCTGTTCAACTGGCTGTTCACCATGTACCAAGGCCGTGTGCGCTTCACCGCACCGATGCTCTGGACCCTGGGCTTCATGGTCACCTTCTCCATCGGTGGCATGACCGGCGTACTGCTGGCCGTTCCGGGTGCTGACTTCGTCCTGCACAACAGCCTGTTCGTAATTGCGCACTTCCACAACGTGATCATCGGTGGCGCGGTATTCGGCTACATCGCCGGTTTCGCCTTCTGGTTCCCGAAAGCCTTCGGTTTCACCCTGAACGAGAAGTGGGGCAAAGCTGCCTTCTGGTTCTGGCTGTCGGGCTTCTACGTTGCGTTCATGCCGCTGTACGCCCTGGGCTTCATGGGCATGACCCGTCGTCTGAACCACTCCGACAACCCACTGTGGGAACCCTACCTGTACGTAGCCGTTGTCGGCGCCGTGCTGATCCTGTTCGGTATCGCTTGCCAGCTGATCCAGCTGTACGTATCGGTTCGCGACCGCAACCAGAACCTGGACGTGACCGGCGACCCATGGGGCGGCCGTACTCTGGAATGGTCCACTTCGTCGCCACCTCCGTTCTACAACTTCGCTCACATGCCTGAGCAGGTTGGCCTGGACGCATGGCACGAAACCAAGGAAAGCGGCAAGGCTTACAAGCCAGCGACCAAGTTCGACGCTATCCACATGCCGAGCAACACCTCCACCGGTTTGTTCATGGGCCTGTTCCTGACCGTCTTCGGCTTTGCCTTCATCTGGCACATCTGGTGGCTGGTTGGCGCAAGCCTGGTTGCAACCATCGCTGTCTTCGTTCGCCACGCTGCGCGTGACGACCAGGGCTACATGGTTCCGGCCGAAGAAGTGGCGCGCATCGAAGGCGAGCGTATGAAAGCGCTGGCCAAAGCAGGTGCTCTGCCTGCCGGCGCACGTGTCGAATCGTTTGAGCGGGTGTAATCAATGTCCAGTCAAGTAATGCACGGCGGCGCTGCTCATGGTCACGACCATGGGCATGACGACCACCACCACGACTCGGGCCAGATGACCGTACTGGGCTTCTGGCTGTACCTGATGACCGACTGCATCCTGTTTGCGTCGCTCTTCGCCACCTACGCGGTGCTGTCCGGCAGTTTTGCCGGCGGCCCGTCGGGTCATGACATCTTCCAGCTCGATTTCGTAGCTGTTGAAACGCTGTTCCTGCTGCTGTCCTCGATCACCTTCGGCTTCGCCATGCTGAAGATGTTCGATGGCAAGAAAGCAGGTGTACTGGGCTGGTTGGCTGTGACCTTCCTGTTCGGTGCAGGCTTCATCGCGATGGAAATCTATGAATTCCATCACCTGATCAGCGAAGGCTTCGGCCCGCAGCGCAGTGGCTTCCTGTCGGGCTTCTTCGCCCTGGTAGGTACCCACGGCCTGCACGTGACTGCTGGTCTGATCTGGATGGCAATCATGATGTACCAGATCAACAAGCACGGCATCACGCCGACCGCCAAGACCCGCATGAGCTGCCTGAGCCTGTTCTGGCACTTCCTGGACGTGGTCTGGATCTGCGTATTCACCGTCGTTTACCTGCTGGGAGTTCTGTAATGGCTAACGCACACGACACTCATCACGAAGGTAACCACGGCAGCGTCAAGTCGTACATGATCGGCTTCGTACTGTCGATCATCCTGACCGCGATCCCGTTCGGCCTGGCCATGACCGCCAGCCTGCCGAAGAACCTGACCGTTCTGATCATTGTTGCCATGGCCGTGATCCAGGTAGTTGTTCACCTGGTTTACTTCCTGCACATGGACCGCTCGAAAGAGCAACGCAACAACGTATCGACGTTCCTGTTCACCACGTTGGTGATCGCTCTGCTTGTCGGCCTGTCGCTGTGGATCATGTTCAGCATCCACTTCGAAATGTTGGCCAAGTGAGGTAAGACTGCATGTCCGTTAAGCACTTTATCCAAATCACCAAACCGGGGATCATTTTCGGTAACGTGCTTTCCGTGGCAGGCGGTTTCTTCCTTGCCTCGAAGGGCCATGTGGATTTCGCCCTGTTCCTGGCGGCGGTGATCGGTACTTCGCTGGTGGTTGCGTCCGGATGCGTGTTCAACAACTGCATCGACCGTGACATCGACCACAAGATGGAGCGCACCAAGAACCGCGTCATGGTTCAGGGCGGCATGTCGCTGCCCCTCGCGCTGATCTACGCCACCCTGCTCGGGGTGGCGGGTTTCAGCCTGCTGTATGTCCAGGCCAACCCGCTGTCGGCGTTCTGTGCGCTGATCGGCTTCATCGTCTACGTCGGTTTCTACAGCCTGTGGCTGAAGCGTAAATCGGTGCACGGCACCTTGGTCGGCAGCCTGTCGGGTGCCATGCCTCCGGTGATCGGCTACTGCGCCGTCAGCAACAGCTTCGACCTGGCTGCGGTAACCCTGCTGGTGATGTTCAGCCTGTGGCAGATGCCGCACAGCTTTGCCATCGCCATCTTCCGCTTCAAGGATTACAGCGCTGCCAACATTCCGGTCCTGCCGGTGGCGCGTGGTGTTCTCGCGGCGAAGAAGCAGATCGTGCTGTACGTGCTGGCCTTCGTGCTCGCCACCTTGATGCTTACCCTCGGCGGTTACGCCGGCCTCGGCTACCTGGCCGTGGCAGCTGCCATGGGCCTGTACTGGCTGTACATGGCTTGGGGTGGCTACAAGGCCGAGGACGACAGCAAGTGGGCCCGCAAGGTGTTCGGCTTCTCCATCCTCACCGTCACTGCCCTGAGCGTGATGATGGGTGTGGACAGCCAGACTGCTGCGGACGTGCTGATGACTTACGCACGCTGAAACTGCTGCCTGTTTCACGAAAACCCCGGCCATGTGCCGGGGTTTTTTTATGCCTGTTTTTCCTGTGCCGGCCCTTTCGCGGGCTTGCCCGCTCCCACAGGTACGGCGCAAGTCTCAGGGCCTGTGGATAACCCCGTGGGAGCGGGCAAGCCCGCGAAGAGGCCAGTACAGGAAACATAAATTTCAGTTTTTCGAAAAATACATCTGAAAAAATCTAACAAAACAGGAAATTGTCCTTTACAGGCATCCTGTTTCGGCACTATCGTCTGATCCAGGCCGCCACATCGGCCAACGTCGCTCGGACGGTTCCGGGCGCTTACGTACTCAGAGGAAGCCATGGCCAACCCAGGTTCGCCGCGCCGCTTTGCGCGCATCGATCGTCTCCCACCTTACGTCTTCAACATCACTGCCGAGCTCAAGATGGCTGCCCGCCGCCGTGGTGAGGACATCATCGACCTGAGCATGGGCAACCCCGATGGCGCCACCCCGCCGCACATCGTCGAGAAGCTGGTGCAGGTTGCCCAGCGTGAAGACACCCACGGCTATTCCACCTCGCGCGGCATCCCGCGCCTGCGCCGGGCCATCTCCAACTGGTACAAGGAACGCTACGAGGTCGACATCGACCCGGAAAGCGAAGCCATCGTTACCATCGGCTCGAAAGAGGGCCTGGCCCACCTGATGCTGGCCACCCTCGACCAGGGCGACACGGTGCTGGTGCCCAACCCCAGCTACCCGATCCATATCTATGGTGCGGTCATTGCCGGCGCCCAGGTACGTTCCGTGCCGCTGGTGCCGGGCGTGGACTTCTTCAACGAGCTTGAGCGGGCCATTCGCGAGTCGATCCCCAAGCCGAAGATGATGATCCTCGGCTTCCCGTCCAACCCTACCGCGCAGTGCGTGGAGCTGGACTTCTTCGAGCGTGTGGTGGCGCTGGCCAAGCAGTATGGCGTGCTGGTGATCCACGACCTGGCCTATGCCGACATCGTCTACGACGGCTGGAAAGCCCCGTCGATCATGCAGGTGCCAGGCGCCAAGGACATTGCGGTGGAGTTCTTCACCTTGTCCAAGAGCTACAACATGGCCGGCTGGCGGATCGGGTTCATGGTCGGTAATCCCGAGCTGGTCAGTGCCCTGGCGCGGATCAAGAGCTACCACGACTACGGCACCTTCACCCCGCTGCAGGTTGCCGCCATCGCTGCGCTGGAAGGCGACCAGCAGTGCGTGCGCGACATTGCCGAGCAGTACCGCCAGCGCCGCAACCTGCTGGTGAAAGGCCTGCACGAACTGGGCTGGATGGTCGAGAACCCCAAGGCGTCAATGTACGTGTGGGCGAAGATCCCGCCGGAGTATGCACACCTGGGGTCGCTGGAGTTTTCCAAGAAGCTGCTGGCGGAGGCCAAGGTGTGCGTGTCGCCGGGGATTGGTTTTGGAGACTATGGTGATGACCATGTGCGCTTTGCCCTGATCGAGAACCAGGACCGCATTCGCCAGGCCATTCGCGGGATCCGGCAGATGTTCCGGGCTGACGGCCTGGCCCGCAAGTAAGGCCATTGGGGCTGCAAAGCAGCCCCAAAATCTACAGCAGGGCGACTTTTCCGCCTGCATTCCCCCGCTCGGCCTACCTATCTTCAGCACTCATTTCTCACCAAAGAGATCCCCCATGAGTGTCTTCACCGCCTATTTCTGCGGCACCGGCTCGCACCGTTTCGACGACGCCAACCCCAACTTCTGGAACGGCGAACTGGTCTCGACCCTGGCCAGCAATGACCAGGGCCGCGAGTTCGCTCACTGGATCGCCGTGGATGGCCCCGGCAGCGGCAACCTGCAGGATGACAACCTGTTCGTCGAACCCGGTGGCTACTTCAACTGGACCGGCCAACTGTTTGGCCGCGGCTGGGAAGAAAACGTCAACCATGTGCTGCAAGTGATCAAGGGCGAAAGCAGCTGGCAGCGTACCAAGCTCAGCGAGGATGAATACCAGCGGCTGAAGGATGCTGGAGTGCCCATCCCGGACGCCTCTTCAACCGCCTCCTGGTTCTGGCGCACCTATGACTATGGCGACCGCTACCCAACCCCGCAGGAGCTTCAGGAGCGCATCATCAGCATGTTCCGCAAGCCGCGCCTGCCCACCCAGGTCAACCTGGTGGGCTGGAGCAGGGGAGGTATCAGCTGCCACATGCTGGCCAACGCCATGGCACAAGACCCGGTATTGCGCGGCATACCGGTGAACATCTTTGCCATCGACCCGGTGCCGGGAGTCGGCAATATACAAGCCGAGCGCGTAACGCTGGCTGATAACGTCAAGGAGTATGTAGGCTTCTACTCGCGGGATGAGCGCTCCAAAGGCTTTGCCTGCGTGATCCCTGCAGTCGCAAGCAATACGCGAATATGCATCTATCCGATGCCGGGTCGGCATGCCACGTTGGTCGGTAACGCCTCGGCTGACGGTGCGGGTGACGGCAAGGTACTGGCGGAACCGGGGCTGATCGTTCGCCATTTTGCCGAAGTCTGCCTGACCCGCTGGGGTGTTCAGTTGGACAAGCGCCTGGCCTTGGGTGACAGCCAGTTGATGAAGTATCACCAGCTCATGGCGGCTGCTGACAAGCAGTATCAGGCCATGCGCAGTGCGTCTTACACCGTACTGACAGAGGGCGAAAAGCACGACCGCCTGGTGCACTGTGGTGAAGCCCGCACGCACTTCAGCAAGGTGCAGGGTGGGGAGTACGACCCGAGCGCAGGCCTGGCTTTGCAGCGCTGGGATGCCGCTACCTATAAGGCCATCTGCTAGCCGTAGCGGGCGGTCGGATCAGCGGCAAAATTTTTTGCATTGCCCCTCTATCCAGCCGGCCCCGCTTGGAATGAAAATGGCGCCGCGGGCCAGCCCCGATAACAACAACCTTCCCTCCGTGCCATCATGTCCGAATATAACCCTTGCCTTGACTGCGGCGCCTGCTGCGGGTACTTCCGTGTGTCCTTCTTCTGGGGCGAATGCCAGTCTGCCGGGGGCGTTGTGCCGGACGATCTGGTGGTGCAGATCAACCCCACCCGCGTTGCCATGATCGGCACCGATGCCAAGCCTTGCCGCTGTGTCAGCCTTGCTGGCGAGATTGGTAAAGAGGTGGCTTGTACCATTTATGCCAACCGTTCCAGCCCGTGCCGTGAGTTTGATGCCTCGTGGGAGGGTGGGGTGCATAACCCCAGCTGTGATGATGCGCGGGCGGCGTATGGGCTGCCGCCGCTGACCCCGCCCGGGGCTAACGAGCCGCATTGGCCGGATGATGGGGCTGAGGTGGCCTGATCGTAATGGGTTAGCCAGTACCGGCCCTTTCGCGGGTGAACCCGCTCCCACAGGGATTGCGCTGCTTTCAAGGCTGGTGCAGTACCTGTAATTGCCACAGGTACAACACTGCTCTCAAGGCTGGTGCAGTACCTGTGGGAGCGGGTTCACCCGCGAAAGGGCCATCAGCTGTAAGAAGATTCTGAACTTGAAACCAAATGCTTCAGGTTGCCAGGGATTAGGAATTATCCTACGACCTCAGTCGGATGCCGTCTGATAGGCAAGTAGGATCCTCAGAGATAACGTTTCAGCGTCGCCACAATTGGCGATCGGGTGTGAGAAGCCCGGTGTTTCGAGATAGCTTGCCAGTTATGGCAGCCGTGCGCGTGCAGACTTCGGTCTGGCCGTGGGTATCGGAACACGGTCTTCTCACCCCGCGTACGGCTGCCACCTTATCTGTGAGAAGGATGCGAGTGGTTGCCTCTGAAAATATTTCCGAGATAACTATGAAAAAACTTGTACCTGACCCACCCGTCACAGACCTCACCTACCAAGCCGCCAAGTCCCAGGCCACCCAGGTCATGGACAACCTCTCCGACACCATCCTCCAATACCTCGACGCCGAAGCCCCAGCCCTGCGTTCCAGCCTGCTGGAAGCGATGTCAGCCCAGACCGATCTGCTACAAGCCCTGCTAGCCCACATGAAAGCGCAAGAGGCCAAGGCATGAGCGCCCCCCTTAAATCCCGCACCACCGCTGGCGTGGAAAAATTCCTCGAGCTGTACCGGGTAGAGCCGGGCGTGCCGCTCGACCTGGCATTCGATGAATTGTCGGTTTTGATCGGCTGCATCAAGCACCTGAACGAAGAGGCCGAGATGGAGGGCGACAAGATCGCCGGCAGCGCGGCGCGGATCCTGAGTGCCATGGCCAAGGCGCTGATCAATGATATGGAAGTGGGGTTGAATCGCGGCGCCTGAAAGATCCTGGGGCCGCTGTGCGGCCCTTTCGCGACGCAAGGCCGCTCCCACAAAAGCGACGCGGTCCCTGTAGGAGCGGCCTTGTGTCGCGATGGGCTGCAAAGCAGCCCCGGGATGCCGGAACCTTGCACATGAAGTTAAACTGTCATCTCCCCAGCAATGGACAGGAGATCCGGCGTGACCCCACCCCGCAGTTTCCCCAGTGACCTCTGCCTCGACAGCCCGCGCCTGCACTTGCGCCCCATGCGCCATGCAGATGCCGCGCAGTGGCTGGCGATCATGGCCGACCCCGAGGTCATGCGTTATTGGCACCATGCCCCCTGGCAAGACCTGGCCGAAGCCGAAAGCGCCCTGGCCGCCGACCGTGAAGCCTATGCCAACGGCGACCAGCTGAAGCTCGGCATGTATCGTCGTGACAACGGCGAGCTGATCGGCATGGTCCAGCTGTTCAACATCGACGACATGTCCCGCCGCGGCGAAATCGGCTATTGCCTGGCCAGCGCCGTGCAGGGCAGGGGCTACATGGACGAAGCGCTGACCTGCTTCATCGACTACCTCGCCCACACCCTGCACATGCGCCGCCTGGAAGGCGAGATCGACCCGCGCAACCAAGGCTCGGCACGTACCCTGGAGCGCCAGGGCTTCGTGCTCGAAGGTACGCTGCGGGCGCGTTGGTGCGTCGCTGGCGAGTTGTCCGATTCGGGTATCTATGGCCTTCTGCTAGAGCCCCCGGTTGCCTAGGAAATGACCCCCTTGCCTGTTTTCTACCTGAGCATCAGTCTGCTGCTGTACCTGCTAGCACTGTTCTTCGATGGCGCGCTGATGAGCGGCGAGCGCCACATGCCGGCCCTGCAGATGCTGCTGTACGGGCCTTGGGGCATGCCCTTCGGCTTGTACCAATGGTTTGCCAACCCGCTGCTGGCCCTGGCTATCCTTGGCCATCGGCGGTTTCGCCGGCTGGCGTTGCTGGCCGGGTTGGCGGCGACGTACCTGGCGGCCAGCAGCTTCGGCATCACTCGCTTGCCCGATAACCAGACCTATGAGTTCCATGACCTGACCGGTTTCGGGGCTGGCTTCTACCTGTGGCTGGCGGCGATGGTGGTGTTTTGCCTGGGCCAGGCCTGGCATTGCTGGAAGGCACGCAGCGCCGACGACATGCCGGGCTGGAGCTGGCTCGACGTGGCGTTGATTGCGGCGTTGGGTGTGGCACTTTATTCGGCTACGCAGATGCCATCGCTGCGCTTCGAGCCGGGCAAGGTGCTGATGCCGCCAGAACAACCGCAGACGCTGTGAAATTCACAAGGAGGATTTGCATGATCAAGCATTACCTGACAGGTCTGGCACTGGCCTGCGTGCTGCCAATGGCAGTGGCGGACGACTATACACCGGCCTATGGGCAGTGCATGGACAAGGCCTCCACTACTGTAGCCATGAGTGATTGCATCGGGACCGAGACACACGTTCAGGACCAGCGCTTGAATCGGGTGTACAAGCAACTGATGGCCAAGCTGGATACCGGGCAGCAGAAGAGCCTGCGCGATGTACAGCGCAAGTGGTTGGCCTACCGTGATGGCAATTGCCAGTTCCACGTGCAGGCCAGTGGCGGGACCATGGCGCAGCTGGAGGGTGGCAGTTGCCTGATGGACATGACCCGCGACCGCGCGGCGGAGCTGGAGCGGGTGCTTAGCCCGGGGCAGTGAGGTTGCCTGTTCCGGCCTCTTCGCGGGTGAACCCGCTCCCACAGGTTCTGTGCTGGCTTCAGGCTCATGCAATACCTGTGGGTTTTATTTGCGCGGCTCGCGCAGCGCCCGGGCCTTGAGGTACTCGCGCACTTCCACGGCATCCCCGGCAAACTCGATACGTTCGGCCTTGGCATCGCGCTGGTAGGCATACATCGGGTCGTAGTACTCGTTCAGCAAGCCTTCGATCCAGCCCCGGTGCAGGTCCACCGCGCCACTGCGCTGCTGCTCTTCCAGGGCTGCGCGCAGGATCTGCGACAAGCGCTGATGGCGCTCTCCGCCTAAACGCTTGTAGATGTTGGCCATGCTCTGCAACATGCGCTCGGCAAACAACCGGCGGCCATCTTCCTCGCCGTGTACGCTGACGAACTCGGCACTCAGGTTGACCACATAGTCGCGCAGGATGCGCTCCACGCGGCTGGCAAAGCTGTCTTCCAGCCATACCAGCGGATACTGCTGCATGCCCTGGTACAACTCCAGCGGCACCGTGCAACTGCCAACGATGCGGCCTTCATCTTCCAGTACGAACTGCTCGATGCCACGCGCGCGCTTCTTCAGCACGTCGATGGCCAACTGGTTCTCGAAATCGATCTGCGCCGGTTGCGCGGTGGCGCGCTTGCCGAAGCTGGAGCCGCGATGATTGGCGTGGCCTTCCAGGTCCAGCACGTTGCCCAGTTGGTGCAGGACATCGGTCTTGCCGGTGCCGGTCAGGCCGCCCAACAGCACGAAATCGCATTGCTCCACCGCCTGCTGGGTGGTCTCTAGCAGGAAGGTACGCATGGCCTTGTAGCCACCTTTGACACGCGGGTACTGGATGCCCGCCTCATCGCGCAGCCAGCCCTGCACGATCTGCGAACGCATGCCACCACGGAAGCAGTACAGGTAACCTTCAGGGTGGGCCTGGGCAAATGCCGCCCAGGCCTCCAGGCGCGCCTGCTTGGTGGCGCCCCTGACCAGCTGGTGGCCCAGGGCGATGGCCGCGGCCTGGCCTTGCTGCTTGTAGCATGTACCGACCTTTTGCCGCTCCTGGTCGTTCATCAGCGGCAGGTTGACCACGCCGGGGAAGGCGCCCTTGGCAAATTCGACGGGGGCGCGCATGTCCATCATCGGCACGTCGTCGAGGAACAGCTGGCGGAAATCGGTGCAGTCGGGGCGCATCAGATCACCTCGACCGCGTGGCTCTGTCGCTCGACCAGCTTGCCGATCGGCGCCAGTTGCAGGCCCAGTTCGGCCGCCACGGCGAGGAACTCGGCTTCACCCTCCGGGGTAACCGCCACCAGTAAGCCGCCGCTGGTCTGCGGGTCGCACAGCAGGTGCTTCTGGTCGTCGCTCAGTGCGCCGATCTTGTGCCCGTAGCTGTCGTAGTTGCGCAGGGTACCGCCGGGGATGCAGCCCTCGGCCATGTAATGGTCGACGCTGGGCAGGCGCGGCACGGCGGCGTAGTCCAGGTGTGCGGTGAGGCCGCTGCCTTCGGCCAGTTCTACCAGGTGGCCGAGCAGGCCGAAACCGGTGACGTCGGTCATTGCCTTGACCCCGTCGAGCTTGCCGAAGCGGCTGCCGGGGGTATTGAGGGTGCACATCCAGTCGCGGGCCAGGCCCTGGTCCTGCGCACGCAGCTTGGCCTTTTTCTCGGCAGTGGTGAGGATGCCGATGCCCAGTGGCTTGGTCAGGTACAGCTGGCAGCCGGCGCTGGCGGTGTCGTTGCGCTTGAGGTGGCGCTTGCTGACCACGCCGGTGACGGCCAGGCCGAAGATCGGTTCGGGGGCGTCGATGGAGTGGCCTCCGGCCAGCGGGATGCCAGCTTCGGCGCACACTGCACGGCCACCGCGGATCACTTCACGGGCCACTTCTGGCGGTAATACGTTGACTGGCCAGCCGAGGATGGCGATGGCCATCAGCGGGTCGCCGCCCATGGCGTAGATGTCGCTGATGGCGTTGGTGGCGGCGATACGGCCGAAGTCGTATGGGTCATCGACAATCGGCATGAAGAAGTCGGTGGTCGATACCACGCCGCGCTCGTCGTCCAGCGCATACACGGCGGCGTCGTCACGCGAGGCGTTGCCGACCCACAGTTTCGGGTCCAGGGCCTGGGTGCCGCTTTCAGCGAGGATCACGTCCAGCACCTTGGGGGAGATCTTGCAGCCACAGCCGGCACCATGGCTGTACTGGGTCAGGCGAATCGGCTCGCTCATGTGTACCTCGGCAGGTCAATTTGTTGCGCGATTGTAGCAAAGCTGGCCTTTGAGCCTGCGCCTCTTATAATTCCCATGGTCGGCGGAATTGTCGGCGGATTTGTTGGCATAGTCCCGCTATTGAACCGGAGAACACCCATGCTCAAACGCCCCCTGGCGCTCGCCGCCGGCCTCGTGCTGTCTTGCTGTGCCGTTGTCGTCCAGGCCGCTGAAACCCTGAGGGTCAGCGCCATCCCCGACGAAGCGCCAACCGAACTGCAGCGCAAGTTCAAGCCATTGGGCGAGTACCTGGCCAAACAACTGGGCATGGAAGTGAAATTCGTCCCGGTGGCCGATTACCCGGCAGTGGTCGAATCGCTGGCTTCCGACCGGCTGGACCTGGCCTGGCTGGGCGGCTTCACCTTCGTCCAGGTGCACCTGAAAGACCCGACCGCCACGCCGTTGGTGCAGCGTGAGCAGGATGCCCAGTTCACCTCCAAGTTCATCACCGCCAACCCTGAGGTGAAAAGCCTGGCCGACCTCAAGGGCAAGTCGTTTGCCTTTGGTTCCATCTCGTCCACCTCGGGCAGCCTGATGCCACGCTACTTCATGCTCAAGCAGGACAACATCAAGCCTGAAGAGTACTTCAGCCGCGTGGCCTATTCCGGCGCGCATGACGCCACTGTGGCCTGGGTGCAGGCCGGCAAGGTCGATGGCGGCGTGCTCAACGCCAGCGTGTGGCAGAAGCTGGTGGATGCCGGCAAGGTCGATACCGCCAAGGTGAAGGTGTTTGCCACAACCCCGACCTACTTCGACTACAACTGGACCGTGCGCGGCAACATGGACCCGGCGTTGAAAACCAAGATCAAGAAGGCCTTCCTCGACCTCGACCCGGCCAACCCGGAGCATAAGGCGATCCTCGACCTGCAGGCAGCCAGCCGCTTCATCGAGACCAAGCCTGAGAACTACGTGGGCACCGAGCAAGCTGCACGCGAGGCCGGCCTGCTCAAGTGACAGCTTCGAACGTGGCAATCCATCTGCACGACGCCACCCTGCGCCATGGCCAGGTGCGCGCGCTTGACGCGCTTAGCCTGCACATCGGGCAGGGTGAACGCGTCGCCATCATCGGGCCGTCGGGGGCGGGCAAGTCCAGCTTGCTGCACCTGATGGCCACGGCCATCCAACCCAGCAGCGGGCGCCTGGAGTTGCTCGGCGAGCAGCCTTGGGCGTTGTCTGCCAGGGCACGTCAGCGCCTGCGCGCGCGGGTTGGCCTGGTGCATCAGGCGCCGCCCTTGCCGCCGCGCCAACGGGTGGTCACGGCGGTACTGGCCGGGCGCCTGGGGCAGTGGGGTGCGCTGCGCGGCTTGCTCAACCTGCTGTACCCCAGTGATGTGCCGGGGGCGCGCCAGGTTCTGGCCGAGCTGGGCCTGGCCGACAAGCTGTTCGTGCAGTGCGGGCAATTGTCCGGTGGCCAATTGCAGCGGGTGGGCATTGCCCGGGCGTTGTACCAGCGGCCGCAGGTGTTGCTGACCGACGAACCGGTGTCGGCCATGGACCCGGTGCTGGCCGACCACAGCCTGGCCTTGCTCAACCGCCATGCCCAGGCCAACGGCGTGACCCTGGTGGCCAGCCTGCATGCCGTAGAACTGGCGCTGGCGCACTTCCCACGGGTGATCGGTATCCGCGAAGGGCAGGTGGCGTTCGATTGCCCGGCCGAGGCCGTTACCGAGCAGTTGCTGGACGCGTTGTACGCCAACGAACAACTGGCGTCGCCGCCAACCCAGGGCCCGACCCTGACTGTGCAGATTCCGCGATGCTGAAGGCTGACGCGCGCGACCCGGCCTTGTTGCCGCGGTTGCTGCTGACCCTGCTGGCCGTGGCCGTGCTGTGGCCTGGCATTGAGCTGAGCGAGCTGAACCCCGGAGTGCTGCTGCAGGCAGAGAACCGGCAGCAGATCGCCAGTTTTACCAGCGCCTTCTGGCCGCCGGCACACGATGCCGATTTTCTTTCGCTGCTGTACCAAGCCACCTTGCAAACCCTGGCCGTGGCTACTGCCGGCATGGCGCTGGCATTGTTGCTGGCGATCCCTGCCGGTCTGCTGGCCAGCCGCGCCTTGTCGCTGCGTGCTGCCTCCCGCGGCGGGCGGGCCGGGTTCTGGTCACGCTTGTTGCGCCTGCCGGTGCGCGGGCTGCTGATTTTCCTGCGTAGCGTGCCAGAGATTGTCTGGGCATTGCTGTTTGTGCGCGCCGTGGGCCTGGGGCCGACGGCGGGTGTACTGGCCATTGCCATCACCTACAGCGGCATGCTCGGCAAGGTTTACGCCGAAATCTTCGAGTCGGTCGACCAGCGCCCGGCGCATGCCTTGTTGCAGGCGGGCAGTGGCCGGCTGGCAGCGTTTTTCTACGGCATTCTGCCCAATGCCGCATCCGAAGTGGTGTCGTACACCGTGTACCGCTGGGAGTGCGCGGTACGGGCTTCGGTGGTGATGGGCTTTGTCGGCGCTGGCGGGTTGGGGCAGCAGATCGACCTGTCGATGCGCATGTTTGCGGGTGCCGAGGTAGCGAGCATGTTGCTGACCTTCCTGCTGCTGGTGATCCTGGCCGACCTGCTTAGCCGCCTGCTGCGCTGGAGGCTGGCATGAACCGGGCGATCAACCTGTTGCTGCTGGGCGCCATCGTGGCGGCAGTGATGGCCTCGTTCGCCTACCTGGAGTTGGACCTGCACGCGCTGGTCGGCAACGGTGGGCTGGGGCAGATGGGCGAGTACGCCGGGCGCTTCCTGCACCCGGACCTGTCTGCCGGGCACCTGCAAGCAGTGTGGCGCGGGGCGCTGGAGACCCTGGCCATGTCTGGCCTGGGCACCTTGTTGGCGATGGTGCTGGGGATGTTGCTGGCACTGCCAGCGGCGGGGCGCTTCGGTTGGCCGTTGCAGGGGGCGGCGCGGTTGCTGCTGAATGCCCTGCGGGCCATTCCGGAGCTGGTGTGGGCGGCACTGACCGTGCTGGCGGCCGGGCTTGGGCCGAATGCCGGCACCCTGGCTCTGGCGTTGCACACCGCTGGCGTGCTGGGGCGGCTGTTTGCCGAGGCCTTGGAAAATGCGTCGCCGGAACCAGCAGCGGCGATCCGCCTGCAGGGTGGCAGCCAGGTGACGGCGTTCTGCTTTGGTACCTTGCCCAACTTGTGGCCGCAATTGCTGGCCTACAGCTTGTACCGCTGGGAGAACAACATCCGCATGGCCAGCGTGCTGGGGTTTGTCGGGGCTGGGGGGTTGGGGCAGATGTTGTACACCACCTTGAGCCTGTTCCAGGAGGCCCAGGCCAGCACGGTGATCATCGGCATGCTGGTACTGGTGTTGCTGGTGGATATGTTGAGTGATGTGTTGCGCCAGCGGTATGTGCGGGCCTGACCGATAGCCGGGCCCTTGAGCTCATGTGCTAAGCCAGCTCCCCACACTGCGCCTCCCGCTGCATCGACTCCAGGTTGCGCTCAATGGTCTCACAAATGGTATCCATCTGGATCTGGTGCTCACTGAACCGAAACGGGCTCTGCAAATCCGTGCCGATCCGCTCGATAGCCAGCAACATGAACCCCACAACCGTCGAAGCCAGCGGCGTGAACCAGCCCAGCGACTCCACCAGCCCCACCGGCACGATCAGGCAGAACAGGGTGATGAACAGCCGCGGAAAATACACATAGGGGTAGGGCAACGGCGTGTTGGCAATCCGCTCCATGCCACCTTGGGCATTGGACAAGTCCACCAGCGTCGACTCCAGCCGCGCCAGGCGAATGCTGTCCAGCCGCCCGGCCTGGTATTCCCGCGCCAGCAAGGCCGCCGAGCCACCAAGAATGTCATTGGCGAAGTTGTTCGAGCGGTTGCGCCGCTCGAACTCCGCCGGCGGGATAAAGGCCATGAGTTCATCAGGGCATGGCTCACCTTTCAGGTGCGCCGCCAGGCAGTTCACATAGGCGATATGCCGGCGCAGCAGGGTGGCCTTGACCGGGTTCAGGCCCTCGTCAGGGTCATCGATCAGGGTCAGCGTCTGCCGCGCGAAACTGCGCGAACCGTTCACCAGCGCCCCCCACAACGTGCGCGCCTCCCACCAGCGGTTGTAGGCGCTGCTATTGCGAAAACTCACCAGCACCACCAGTGCCGAACCCAGCAAGGTCAACGGGATCAATGGCAGGGTGAACTTGCTGTTGAAGAACAGCATGAAGTCGATGGTGACCAGCACATCCCAGATCAGCAGCCAGAACAGTGACCAGCCGATGTAGCCGATGGTCTTCACCACCAGGCGGTACTTGCGGGCGATGACGTCTTTCACGCGGGGCTACCTCGAAACGCGGGGAATGAAGGATCGGACGTCGAGGGGCGTCGAAGGTTCGGGTGCTGAATGTTGCAAGGGATTTAGGCGCTGATTTGAAGAGAAAAGTCTGACCAAGTTATGAGAGGTGCCTGAATTCCCGTCACGGATGAGGAGCGACAGAGTTAAGCGCTTCAATATCTGGAAACCGAGCGGTGCTGAAGGAGATGAAATGAGTGAAAAACTGATTCCGTTTGATATGGCTGGCTTGCTGAGCAGTGACGAGGCGATCAGTGAGTACCTTAGTCAGGTGCTATCAGATGGTGATACCGAAGAAATCATTCGGGCATTGGGGCATACCGCGCGGGCGCGAGGGATGACCCAGATCGCTGCCGAAAGCGGCTTGGGCAGAGAAAGCCTTTACAAGGCACTGAGTCCTGGCGCAAAGCCGCGGTTTGACACTGTTTTAAAAGTCATCCGGGCCTTGGGTGTCGATCTTCTCGTTCAACCTCATGCCGCGCCCCGTTAGCTGAATACCTGCTTCATCTGCACCAGCGCCACCCGCGTGCCATCCCACGCCTGGCGTTCCTCGATGCCGAATGGCACGAAGCCCAGCTGTGGATAAAGCAGCAAGCCTGCGGTGTTGTGATTGAAGCATGACACCCAGACCTCCCGGGCAGCGTATTGCTGGCGGGCGAGGTCGATCATGGCGGTGACCAGGTGATGCGCCACGCCATGGCCGCGGGCGGCCGGGGCCACCACTACATTGCCGAGGGCGCATACGCCGCCGTATTCGGCCTTGTAGAAGTTGGCGAAGGCCAGGACAGTGCCGTTGCTTTCCACCACCGTGGAGCCGCTGCGTTGGGCGATGGCGTCGCTGAGCTGGGTGGGGGTGAGGGGGTAGCTGGCTTTGGGGAACATGTAGAACAGTTCGTCCGGGCTTTGCGGGAAGCTGCAGAGGGTGGCGACGTCGTCAGGTTGGACGGGGCGGTGGGTCAGATGCATGGTAGGTCCTTCTTGCGTTGGCTGGCAGGGGCTCTTCGCGGGTAAACCCAGTTTTACTGGATGGCGCTGATCATCAGCAACATCGGCTATAGAGCCAGTACAGGAAGAATTGATTTGATAATCGTTATCATCTAATGTGCCATCCTCGCCCGGAGGGATACCCGTGATAAACGACGATCTGAGTCAGGTTTATGCCGAGCACAACGGATGGCTCAAGCAGTGGCTTTATCGCCGGCTGGGCTGTTCGGCGCAGGCCGCCGACCTGGCACAGGACACTTTCCTGCGGATACTCCAGGCCCAGCAGAAGGCGGGCGCCAGCCTCAGCCTGCAACGCCCCCGGGCCTACCTGGCAACGGTCAGCCGGCGCCTGGTCTACGACCATTTCCGCCGCCAGTCGCTGGAACGCGCCTACCTGGAAATGCTCGCGCAACTCCCCGAGCTGTTCGCGCTGTCTGCCGAGGAGCAGTGTTCCATGCGCGAAACCCTGCAGCAACTGGACGCACTGCTCGATACCTTCAAGCCAGTGGTGCGCTCGGTATTCCTGCTGGTGCAACTGGAGGGCCTGACCTACATCGAGGTGGCGCGCCGCCTGGGCATTGGCGAGCGCACGGTCAAGCGGCACATGGCCAATGCCCTGGAAGCCTGCATCCTGTTCGACGAAGACTTCTGATGCCCAGCCAGCAGCCCCGCATTACCCCGGAAGTGGCCCGGCAGGCGGCCAACTGGCACATGCTGATGCTCGACGCAGCCGTCAGCCCGGCCCAGCGTGCTGCCTGCAGCCGCTGGCGTGCAGCCGCGCCCGAACATGAACGGGCCTGGCAGAAAGCCTTGCGGGTGCAAGCCCAGCTTGGCCTGCTGCCCCAGCAGTTGGCCATGGGCACCTTGAACCGCGAGCGCCGCCAGGTGATGAAACAAATGCTGGCGTTGGCCATCGCCGCACCGCTTGGCTACGTGGGTTATCGCCAAGTTGTACCTAATGAGGCCTACGCCACGGGCGTTGGCCAGCACCAGCAACTGACGCTGGCCGACGGTACGCTGCTGCAGTTGAATACCGACACTGCGGTGGACGTGGATTTCGACGCGGATCAACGCCTGATCAGCCTGAGCCGTGGCGAAATCATGATCGACAGCGGGCCTGACGCCCACAGCTCCCATCACCGGCCATTACGTGTCGCCAGCGAACAAGGCCTGATGGAGGCTTTGGGCACTCGCTTCCTGGTTCGCCAGCGCGAGGGCACGACACAGTTGGCGGTGTTCCAGGGCGCGGTGTTGGTCACGCCCGCCCGTGGCCCCCGGCAAACCCTTGATGCAGGCCAGCAGCTTACCTTCGATGGCTGGGGGCAGGGCGCCGTGGCACCCGCCCGTGAACAGGACAGCCAATGGACGCACGGCCAGCTGGTGGTCGACGAAATGCCGTTGCGTGAGTTCCTCCGCGAGCTGGGGCGTTATCGACCGGGCTGGCTGCGCTGCCAATCCGACGTGGGGCAGCTGTTGATCAGCGGCGCTTTCCAGCTGGAAAACACCGACGCCATCCTGGCCGCGCTGCCCGCCACATTGCCGGTGCAAGTGGATTACCGCACCCGCTACTGGGTCACCGTTGGCAAGCGTTAATGAGAATTGGCCCGTTTTCCAGACTCATCAGTCCTTACCTGTGGAACTGCCACACATAAAGGGACAATTTCTCAATGATCCGCTCTTCTTCACCTGTCGCCACGACCGATCTCGCCATGGCTAAACCACGTGTGCCCAGCTATCGACGGGTGCTCGCCCTGAGCGCCCTGGCCATCGCCCTGCAGGGTGCTGGCGTGCACGCCTTGGCCGCGCCCACCCAGGCGCCACAAGCCTATAGCATCGCGTCCGGCAGCCTGGCCCAGGTGCTTGCCCGCTTCGCCAGTGAGGGAGGGATTACCCTGCAGTACACCTCGGAGCTGACTCGTGGCTTGTCCAGCCCAGGGCTGCAGGGGCAATACGGTATCGAGGAAGGCTTCCAGCACCTGCTTGCCGGCACCGGGTTGCAGGCCGTGCGCCGTGGCAACAACGTCTATGGCCTGCAGCCCGTTCCCTTGAGCGCAGCCTCCGGCGGCGCCGCCTTGAACCTGGAGCCGCTGAACATCAACGGCGTTCAGGATCAGGCGACCACCGAGGGCTCGGGCAGCTACACCTCCAACGCCGTCACCATCGGCAAGGGCACCCAGCGCCTCAAGGACATTCCGCAGTCGGTCAGCGTGGTCACGCGCAAGGCCATGGACGACCAGCGCCTCGACACCCTGGATGAAGTGCTGGAGAAGACCACCGGTATCACCACCCTGCAGAGCCCGTCGGGCGGCAAGTACATCTACTCGCGTGGCTTCGAGGTGGAAACCATCCAGTACGATGGCGTACCACTCGACCGCCGCTACTACGCCATCGGCAGCAGCTTCACCTCCGACACCCTGCTGTACGACCGTGTCGAAATCCTGCGCGGCGCCAACGGCCTGCTGCAGGGCAGCGGTAACCCCGGCGCGGCCATCAACCTGGTGCGCAAGCGCCCGAAGGCTGAGCCGTCCCTGTCGATAACCGCCAGCGCCGGCTCCTGGGATACCTATCGCCAGACCATCGACGGCAGCGCCCCGCTCAACGCCGACGGCTCGCTGCGCGGCCGCCTGGTGGCCGGCCATGAAGACCAGAATTACTTTTACGACACTGCCGAAAGCCGCAAGAACGTGCTCTACGGCATCCTCGAATACGACCTTAGCGACGCCACCACGGTAGCGGCGGGTGCCAGCGTGGAAGACTTGCACGCCACGCCGTTCTTCAGCGGCCTGCCGCGCAACAAGGATGGTAGCGCGGTGAACGTCAGCCGCTCGACCTTCACCGGTGCCGACTGGAACAAGTGGGACAACAAGCAGACCACCTACTTCGCCGACGTGACCCACGACTTCAACGAAGACTGGCGCCTGAAAGCCTCCGGCAGCTACATGCGCGAAACCAACTACATCCTCTACAGCTTCGGCCGTGGCGCGGTAGACCCGGCCACCGGTAACGGCATGCGCTCGCGTGCCTACATGTACGACTTCGAGAACATCAACAAGGGCGGCGACATCAACCTTACCGGCAAGTGGCGCGCGTTTGGCCGCGAGCACGAAGTAGTGGTGGGCGCCAACGCCAGCGACCTGCATACCGATGACCTGCAAGCCGGGTTCCTCAACCTGGGCCCGATCAATATCTATGACCCGGTTTCGCCACAGCGCCCGAGCATGGATCAACTGCTGGGCGCAGAAGGTACCAACACCTACCCGGGTACCTCCAAGGCCAAGATCCGCCAAAGCGGGATATACGCGGTGACCCGCTACAAGCTGACCGACCCTCTGACCCTGGTACTGGGCGGGCGAACCAGCAACTACACGTACGACTACGAACTGAACCGCTTCAACGGCGTATCGCCAACCCCGGCCCATGCGCGGGAAAGCGGCGAGTTCACGCCTTATGGTGGCCTGATCTATGCGCTGAACGATCAGTGGTCGGCGTACGTGAGCTACGCCGACATTTTCAAGCCGCAGACCGAGCTGAGCGTGGATAACGCCCCGCTGAAACCCATCGTAGGTTCCAACTATGAGATGGGCCTGAAAGGTGAGTTGTTCGACGGCCGCGTCAACACCAGCTTCGCGCTGTTCCAGGTCGACCAGGAGAACCGCGCCCAGGCCACCCTGTGCGGGGATAACGGTGGCGAGAACTGCTACGTGGCGGGCGGCAAGGTGCGTACCCAGGGCTTCGACGCCGAGATCAGCGGCGAAGTGCTGGACCGCATGCAGCTGTTTGCCGGCTACACCTACACCCATACCGAATACCGCAACGACCCGCAGGATGGCGAGTCGGAGGCGGGTGGCACCTTCAACACCTACACGCCTCGGCACCTGCTGCGTTTCTGGGCCGACTACAACCTGCCGGGTCAACTGGACCAGTGGACCGTGGGCGGTGGTGCCAACATTCAGAGTCGCAACTACCACGGCAACTTTGGCGGTACCGATGGGGTAGGGAAGATCGAGCAGGCGGGGTATGCCATCTGGAATGCGCGCCTGGCCTACCAGATCAACAAGAACTTCAGCGTGTCGCTGAACGGCAACAACCTGTTCGACAAGAAGTACTACTCCAGCATTGGCTGGCTGTATGCGGCGAACTACTACGGCGATCCGCGCAACTACACCGTGACCCTGCGGGCGGATTTCTGAGGCCTGCGCGTCCTCCACTTGTCACGGATGCTCCCCGGTTCTGCGTGTGTTCCGGGGGCAATTTACATTAGAAATGCAGAGTTATTCGTGCCGCGATCTTGATCGCCGAGTTGCGTCTTCAATGCGTTGAAGTGCTCCCTGACCGTCGTTACGACGTATTCCCAGAACGCCAGGTTCTCGACCGTCTGGCTAACCACTTGCAAAGGTAAAAATCTGCGCATCTCATTCTGAAAATCTTGCCTTGTCAGCTCCAGATCCAAGCTGGCCATCCGTTCATCTCCCTGCTTGAAGAGCACTTCGGCAGTGGTCATATGATCGGCGAGCTTTTGCTCAGCTAGCGCGTAGGCGGGCGCCACGGCCCGCTGCCTCAGCCAGGCGATATCCCACAGATCACGATTTTTGATACGCCCTCGTCGCAGTGCAAATGCCAGAAGCTTGTCGACGAAGATCTCCTCCAGACTTTGCGCGTTGATGATCAAACCCTCCGTTCCCATGTCGACCCCATACGGATTCAACAAGGTCATCGGCCTGGGCTGATAGGAGGGAATGGCACAGATATCGATATGTATTTTCTGCGCTGGCAGGTGTCGGGCCTCGGGGCGCGTCTGTACGCGCAGCTTCCACGTCTCGACATTACCCTCTTCACGTGTAGGCTCGCTTACATCCACCTGCAATCCGTATTTTTCATTCAGGCTTGCAATTAGGTTTTCCTTCAGCGCAGCAAAATCCTCCCGTTTGAAATCTACGCCGCCGGTGAAGTCGAGGGCTTCGCTTAGCCGCCTGGAACCGTAGCAGGTCCGTAGGCATGTACCTCCGATGAAGCAGAGACCTTGCAACATCCCTGACTCGCTCAGAATTCGCATGATGTCGTGGTGTAGCAGCTCCTTTTCCACGACCACTTGTAGCGGGGCGAGGTCTGGTATGTTGGTCAGGGCCTGCTGGACTAGCTGGTCAAACAAGTTCATTGGCAATTTCCCAATCGATCAGGTCAAGGCTGCGCTTGGCGCGCTTCATGTCCGCGAGGGCAAGGGCCGGCTTGGCGCGCCACAACCGGCAGCGTTCGTCGTAGTCGATCTGGCCCTGAAGGTCGGCGGCCTTGCGTTTGGTGTGGATGAACTCAAGGGTGCCGAATGTACCGCAACGTATGATCTGGCTTCGCCCAGACGACATGAGGGTGATCCAGTTCAGGGGCACCTGCGAAATTACGCCTGCATCGCTGAGGGCAGATTCCAGGCTGATGTAGTTCAGGTTGTTCGCTCGCAGACGTGCAGCGGCGTGGTACAGAACAAGCCCTTGATTTGGCTTTACTGGGGTGTAGAGATAGAGGCCACGGCAGAGTCGGATCAAGGTGCTGTCGTTGGCAGCTCGGCTCAGTAGAGCCCGATAGGCGATATCGGAGAGGTCCGGGAGCAGGGCTCGCATATCTGCAGGGGTGAACAGGTAGCGTTGTGCAGTGGCTAACTGCTGCAGGCCTTTATAGAGACGTCGCAAGGGTTGTTCGCGCATGGCGGTGGCTCTACACAAAGTCACGATCAGTGACACCAAGTGTAGATCCGCAGCCTTCATGATGCACAGTAAGTTACATTTTGTGTAACTTACTGTTGAGTGAAGAGGGGCGGCGGTGCGATGGCCGATTAGCAGACGAAAAAAACCGACCATAAGGTCGGTTTTTTCCGGATTTTGGTGCCCCGAGGGAGACTCGAACTCCCACTCCTTTCGAAAACGGATTTTGAATCCGCCGCGTCTACCAATTCCGCCATCAGGGCATGTGGCGCGCAGTATAGAGAGGTGCCGCTAGTCGGTCAATCGGCTTTCATGGTCAATTTTCACACATTGGGCTAAACTTCCCGGCCCTGCCGAACCGAACATCATCATGCGCGTCGCCGATTTTTCCTTCGAACTCCCTGATTCCCTGATCGCCCGCCACCCGCTGGCCGAGCGCCATGGCAGCCGTCTGCTGGTCCTCGATGGGCCGAGCGGCGCGCTGGCGCACAGGCAATTCCCCGACTTGCTCGAATACCTGCGCCCCGGCGACCTGATGGTGTTCAACAACACCCGGGTGATCCCGGCGCGGTTGTTTGGCCAGAAAGCCTCCGGCGGCAAGCTGGAAGTGCTGGTGGAACGCGTGCTCGACAGCCACCGGGTGCTGGCCCATGTGCGTGCCAGCAAGGCGCCCAAGGAAGGCGCGGTCATCCTCATCGATGGCGGTGGCGAGGCCGAAATGGTCGCGCGCCACGACACGCTGTTCGAACTGCGCTTCACCGAAGAGGTGCTGCCACTGCTCGACCGTGTCGGCCATATGCCGCTGCCGCCCTACATCGACCGCCCCGACGAGGGCGCCGACCGTGAGCGCTACCAGACCGTGTACGCCCAGCGCGCTGGTGCGGTTGCCGCGCCTACCGCAGGCCTGCACTTCGATGAGGCGCTGCTGGAAAAGATCGCCGCCAAGGGCGTCGAGCGGGCCTTCGTCACCTTGCACGTGGGCGCGGGTACCTTCCAGCCGGTACGGGTCGACAAGATCGAAGACCACCACATGCATAAAGAATGGCTCGAAGTGGGCCAGGATGTGGTCGATGCCATCGAGGCCTGTCGCGCCCGTGGCGGCCGGGTGATCGCGGTCGGCACCACCAGCGTGCGCTCGCTGGAGAGCGCGGCGCGTGACGGCGTGCTCAAGGCCTTCAGTGGCGACACCGATATCTTCATCTACCCTGGCCGGCCGTTCCATGTGGTCGATGCCCTGGTCACCAACTTCCACCTGCCGGAGTCCACGCTGCTGATGCTGGTCTCGGCCTTCGCCGGCTACCCCGAGACCATGGCCGCCTACGCGGCGGCGGTCGAGCAGGGGTACCGCTTCTTCAGTTACGGTGATGCCATGTTCATCACCCGCAATCCGGCGCCACGCGGCCCCGAGGATCAAGCATGAGTCGCACCTGTCGAATGTCCTTCGAATTGCTGGCCACCGACGGCAAGGCCCGTCGTGGTCGCATCACCTTCCCACGTGGCACCGTGGAAACCCCGGCGTTCATGCCGGTGGGTACCTATGGCACGGTCAAGGGCATGCTGCCACGCGATATCGAGGCCATTGGCGCCGAGATGATCCTCGGCAACACCTTCCACCTGTGGCTGCGCCCGGGCACCGAGGTGATCAAGAAACACAACGGCCTGCACGACTTCATGCAATGGAAAGGCCCGATCCTCACCGACTCCGGCGGCTTCCAGGTGTTCAGCCTGGGTGCCATGCGCAAGATCAAGGAAGAGGGCGTGACCTTCGCCTCGCCGGTCGATGGCTCCAAGGTATTCATGGGCCCGGAAGAGTCGATGCAGGTACAGCGTGACCTGGGCTCGGACGTAGTGATGATCTTCGACGAGTGCACCCCATACCCGGCCGAGCACGATGTGGCGCGCACCTCCATGGAGCTGTCGCTGCGCTGGGCCCAGCGCTCGAAGAATGCCCACGCCGACAACACCGCGGCGCTGTTCGGCATCGTCCAGGGCGGCATGTACCAGGACCTGCGCATGCGCTCGCTGGAAGGCCTGGAAAACATTGGCTTCGACGGCCTGGCCATCGGCGGCCTGTCGGTGGGCGAGCCCAAGCACGAAATGATCAAAGTGCTGGATTACCTGCCGGACCAGATGCCTGCTGACAAACCTCGTTACCTTATGGGGGTAGGCAAACCGGAAGATCTCGTTGAGGGTGTGCGCCGCGGCGTCGACATGTTCGACTGCGTGATGCCCACGCGTAACGCACGCAACGGTCATCTGTTTGTCGATACAGGGGTGATCAAGATCCGCAATGCGTTCCATCGCCATGATGATTCGCCGCTGGATCCGACCTGTGACTGCTATACCTGCACCAACTTCTCGCGCGCCTATCTGCATCACCTGGACAAGTGCGGCGAAATGCTGAGCAGCATGCTGAATACCATCCACAACTTGCGCCATTACCAGCGCTTGATGGCCGGTTTACGCGAGGCTATTCAACAGGGTAAATTGGCCGCCTTTGTCGACGCCTTCTACGCCAAGCGCGGGCTTCCCGTACCGCCCTTGGGCTGACTGTCCGCATCCATTATTAGAAAATTACATTAGGAGTGCCCAATGAGCTTCTTGATCCCCGCCGCATACGCGGACGCTGCAGCACCTGCCGCCGGCCCAGCCGGTACCGGCTTCGAGTGGATTTTCCTGGTCGGTTTCCTGGTCATCTTCTACCTGATGATCTGGCGCCCACAGGCCAAACGTGCCAAAGAGCAGAAGAACCTGCTGAGCAACTTGCAGAAAGGTGACGAAGTTGTCACCAATGGCGGCATCGCCGGCAAGATCGTCAAGGTTTCCGATGACTTCGTGGTACTGGAAGTTTCCGACACTGTCGAGCTGAAGTTCCAGAAGGGCGCGATTGCCGCGACCCTGCCAAAAGGTACGCTCAAGGCTATCTGAGTTACCGGTTTTATTTTCCAGTCGGGGCGCGCAACGCGCCCCGCGTCTTGAACGGGCGGCGTGATGCTGAACAAATACCCTCTGTGGAAATATGCACTGATCGTGCTGGTACTGGTGGTCGGTTTCATTTATTCCGCTCCCAACCTGTACCCGGATGACCCGGCGGTGCAGATCAGTGGTGCCAGCTCGGCGCTGCATGTTAACCAGGCCGACCTCGATCGCGTCAGCAAGGCGCTGGTCGATGCCAAGATCGCCGTAAAAGGCGCAAGCCTGGGTGAGAAGGGCAGCGGGCTGATCCGCCTGACCAGTCAGGAAGACCAGCTGCCAGCCAAGGATGTAGTGCGCAAGGCACTGGGCGATGATTACGTCGTGGCCCTGAACCTGGCCCAGACTACCCCGCAATGGCTGCGCAGCCTGGGTGCAAGCCCGATGAAGCTGGGCCTGGACCTGTCCGGTGGTGTGCACTTCCTGCTGGAAGTGGACATGGACAAGGCCATGAGCGCCCGCATGAAAGTCTACGAAGGCGAGGTCAAGACCTTGCTGCGCAAAGAGCGCATCCGCTACCGCAGCCTGCCCCAGCAGGATGGCGGCATCATGCTGGGCTTCGCTGACGATGCTACCCGCGAACAGGCACGTGCCCTGATCCGCAAGAATTTCAATGACTTCGACCTGACCACCACCGAGCGCAACGAGCTTGCGGTGCTGCGTCTGGCGCTGACTCAGGCGAAAGTCGCCGAGATCCGCGAATACTCGATCAAGCAGAACCTCACCACCGTGCGCAACCGCGTGAACGAGCTGGGCGTGGCCGAGCCGCTGGTACAGCGCCAGGGCGCCAACCGTATCGTGGTCGAGCTGCCAGGCGTGCAGGACACTGCCGAAGCCAAGCGTATCCTCGGTAAAACCGCCAACCTGGAGTTCCGCTTCGGTGCCGAGCCGGGTGCATCCAAGGCCACTACCGAGGTGTTCGAGTTCCGTGAGGGCGGCCGTTCCGCACCGGTCGAGCGCGGCCTGATCATCACCGGTGACCAGGTTACCGACGCCCAGGCCAGCTTCGACGAACACGGCCGCCCGCAGGTGAACATCCGCCTGGATGGCCACGGTGGCGAGCTGATGAGCCGTGCTACCCGTAGCAACGTCGGCCGCAGCATGGCGGTGATCTTCATCGAGCAGAAGCCGGTTACCCGCTACGTCAAGCAGACTGTCGATGGCGTCGAGAAGGACGTTGCCGTACAAAGCTTCGTCGAAGAAAAGAAAATCATCAGCCTGGCGACCATCCAGTCGCCGCTGGGCAGCCAGTTCCGCATCACCGGCCTGAACGGCCAGGGCGAATCGTCGGAACTGGCCCTGCTGCTGCGTGCCGGTGGTCTGGCCGCGCCAATGTACTTCGCCGAAGAACGTACCATTGGCCCAAGCCTGGGTGCCGACAACATCACCAAGGGTATCGATGCGTCGCTGTGGGGCATGCTGTTCGTCTCGCTGTTCATCATCGCCATCTACCGCGGCTTCGGCGTGATCGCCACCATCGCCCTGGCGGGCAACATGGTCCTGCTGCTGGCGCTGATGTCGCTGCTGGGCGCTACCCTGACCCTGCCGGGTATTGCCGGTATCGTGTTGACCATGGGTATGGCGGTAGACGCCAACGTGCTGATCTTCTCGCGTATCCGCGAAGAGCTTAATGCTGGCATGTCGGTGCAGCGCGCCATCCACGAAGGCTTCAACCGCGCCTACACCGCGATCATCGACGCCAACCTGACCAGCCTGCTGGTTGGCGGCATCCTGTTCGCCATGGGTACCGGCCCGGTCAAAGGCTTTGCGGTCACCATGTCCCTCGGGATTTTCACCTCGATGTTCACCGCCGTCATGGTGACCCGTGCAATGGTCAACCTGACCTGCGGCGGGCGTGACATCAAGAAGCTGTGGGTTTGAGGGAGCTGCGATGAAAACCATCAACTTCATGGGCGTGCGCAATGTCGCGTTCGCCATTACCTTGCTCCTCACCGTGCTGGCGTTGTTCAGCTGGTGGCAGAAGGGCCTGAACTTTGGCCTGGACTTCACCGGCGGTACGCTGATCGAGCTGACCTACGAGCGCCCGGCCGACCTCAAGGCGGTACGTGCCGAGTTGGTCGACTCAGGCTTCCACGAGGCTGTGGTGCAGAGCTTTGGCGCTACCACCGACCTGTTGGTGCGTATGCCGGGTGATGACCCGCAGCTGGGCAACAAGGTAGCCGCAGCCCTGCAAAAGGCTGGCGGCGACAACCCGGCCACAGTCAAGCGCGTCGAGTTCGTCGGCCCGCAGGTGGGTGAAGAGCTGCGCGACCAAGGTGGCATGGGCATGCTCCTGGCACTGGGCGGCATCCTCATCTACCTGGCCTTCCGCTTCCAGTGGAAGTTCGCCGTGGGTGCGATCATCTCGCTGATCCACGACGTGGTGGTGACCCTGGGTATCCTGTCGTTCTTCCAGATCACCTTCGACCTGACGGTTCTGGCGGCGGTGCTGGCGATCATCGGCTACTCGCTGAACGACACCATCGTCGTGTTCGACCGGGTACGTGAGAACTTCCGCGTCATGCGCAAGGCCTCGCTGATCGAGAACATCAACGTTTCCACCACCCAGACCCTGCTGCGCACCATCGCCACCTCGGTTTCGACCTTGCTGGCCATTGCTGCGCTGCTGTTCTTCGGTGGTGACAACCTGTTCGGTTTCTCGCTGGCCCTGTTCATCGGCGTCATGGCCGGTACCTACTCGTCGATCTACATCGCCAACGTGGTACTGATCTGGCTCAACCTGAGCAGTGAAGACCTGATCCCGCCAGCCAAAGCCGAGGGTGTGGACGAGCGCCCGTAAGCGTTTTTTACACACCGTTTGGCGGCATGAAGGCGCGAGTGTTGAACTCGCGCCTTTTTTTTCGCTCCAAGGCTGGGAGAAGGCGGGTTGGACCCGCGGGTATGATCAGGAGGTTCATGTGAACAAATCAATGCTAGTGGGTGCGGTACTGGGTGCTGTCGGTGTGACTGCCGGAGGTGCTGTCGCGACCTACAGCTTGGTCAACAAGGGGCCTGAGTATGCGCAGGTCACTGACGTGCAGCCGATCAAACAACAGGTAAAAACCCCGCGCGAGGTCTGCAAGGACGTCGCTGTGACCCGTCAGGCGCCAGTCAAGGACCAGCACCAGATCGCCGGTACAGTGGTGGGCGCTATAGCCGGTGGCCTGCTGGGTAACCAGATTGGTGGTGGTACCGGCAAGAAGATCGCCACCGTGGCCGGTGCGGTCGGTGGTGGTTACGCCGGTAACAAAGTGCAGGAAGGCATGCAGGAGCGTGACACCTATACCACCACGCAAACCCGCTGCAACACGGTCAACGACATCAGCGAGAAGGTGGTGGGCTACAACGTGAAGTACACCATTGGTGACCAGGTGGGGCAGGTGAAGATGGACCGCGAGCCCGGCTCGACCATTCCGCTGGACAAGAATGGCAAGCTGATCCTCAGCGAAGCTGGCCAGTGATGTTGTTGCCTGTACCGGCCTCATCGCCGGCACAGGCGGCGCAAATCATCAGGTATAAAAAAAGCACCCCGAGGGGTGCTTTTTGTTTGGCGGCAACCTGCGCTTAGCGCTTCATGCTCTCTGGCAGGTGCGGCTGGATAGCGGTCAGCACGGCCTTGAAGCACTTGATGTTGCCCGCAACGATATGGCCCTTGTCGAGGAAGTCATGGCCACCGTTGAAGTCGCTGACCAGGCCGCCAGCTTCCTGGATCAGCAGCACGCCGGCTGCCATGTCCCATTCGGACAGGCCCGACTCCCAGAAGGCGTCGAAGCGGCCTGCGGCCACGTAGGCCAGGTCCAGGCTGGCGGAGCCGGCGCGGCGGATGCCGGCGGTCTGGCCAGTCAGGGCGCGGAACATGCCCAGGTAGTTGTCCATGTCGGCCATCTGGTTGTCACGGAACGGGAAGCCGGTACCCAGCAGGGCGCCTTCCAGGCTGGTGCGCGAGCTGACGCGCAGGCGGCGGCCGTTGAGCTGGGCGCCCCGGCCACGGCTGGCGGTGAATTCTTCCTGGCGAACCGGGTCGACGATCACGGCGTGTTCAAGGCGGCCACGGTATTTGCAGGCGATGCTGACGGCGAAGTGCGGGATGCCACGCAGGAAGTTGGTGGTGCCGTCCAGTGGGTCGATGATCCACAGGTAATCCTTGCCTTCTTCGCCGCTACCCGCGTGCAGGCCGGTTTCCTCGCCCTGGATGGAGTGGTTCGGGTAGGCCTTGCGCAGGGCGTTGACGATGCTCTGCTCGGCGGCGCGATCGACTTCGGAAACGTAGTCCTTGGCCTCTTTCTCATCGACCTTGATGCTATCCAGGCGTTCGATGGAGCGGAAAATCAGTTCACTGGCGCTGCGAGCGGCGCGCAGGGCGATATTCAGCATAGGCTGCATGGGCGGGTCACCTGGAGATGTTAAAGAAGAAAGCCGATCATTCTAGCAGAAAACTTTGGCGGCAGAAGTGTCACATTTGCTTTCATGGCGTTACGTCTGTCGGTTCTGTAAGATCGAAGGCCCTGATTCCTGCATCTGTGAGCACAACACCTTGCTGCAAAATATTCGTGTTGTTCTGGTCAATACCAGCCACCCCGGCAACATCGGCGGCGCTGCGCGTGCCATGAAAAACATGGGCTTGTCGCGCCTGGTGCTGGTGCAGCCGAAAGAGTTCCCCGCCGTGGATGCCAGTGCCCGTGCTTCGGGCGCCGACGATGTGCTGGACAACGCCCTGGTGGTCGACAGCCTCGAACAGGCACTGGTTGGCTGCAACCTGGTAATGGGTACCAGCGCCCGCGAGCGCAGCATCCCCTGGCCGCTGATCGGCCCGCGCGAGTGTGGTGCCAAGGCGGTGGAGCATGCCAACGGTGGCGAAGAGATCGCCCTGGTGTTCGGGCGTGAACACGCCGGCCTGACCAACGAAGAACTGCAGCGATGTCACTTCCACGTGCACATTCCCTCCAACCCCGACTTCAGCTCGCTGAACCTGGCGGCCGCCGTGCAGGTGCTCTCTTATGAGGTGCGCATGGCCTGGCTGGCCGCCGGTGCAGCGCCGGGCAAAGTCGAGAAGGTTGACGCCAGCGAGCTGGCGACCATGGACGAAATGGAGCTGTTCTACGACCACCTGGAGAAAACCCTCGTGGGCATCGGCTTCCTCGACCCCGAGAAGCCCAAGCACCTGATGCCGCGCCTGCGCCGGCTGTATGGGCGGGTGGCGGTCGAGCGTTCGGAAATGAGCATTTTGCGCGGCATCCTTACCGAGACCCAGAAGGTGGTCCGGGGCGAGCCGCATAAACGGAAGGACTGACAGATGTTTGAACGCCTGCGTGAAGATATTCAAAGCGTATTCCACCGTGACCCGGCTGCGCGCAATGCCTTCGAGGTGCTCACCTGCTACCCGGGCATGCATGCCATCTGGCTGCACCGCCTGGGCAATGCCCTGTGGAAGCGTGATTTCAAGTGGCTGGCCCGGTTGGTGTCGAACTTCGGCCGCTGGCTGACCGGTATCGAGATCCACCCGGGTGCCACCATTGGCCGGCGCTTCTTTATTGACCATGGCATGGGCATCGTTATTGGCGAAACTGCCGAGATCGGTGATGACGTCACCCTTTACCAGGGTGTGACCCTGGGCGGCACCAGCTGGAATAAAGGCAAGCGTCACCCCACCCTGGAAAACGGCGTGGTGGTAGGGGCGGGGGCCAAGGTGCTGGGCCCGTTCACGGTCGGCGCCGGGGCCAAGATCGGCTCCAATGCGGTGGTGACCAAGGCGGTGCCGGCCGGCGCCACCGCGGTGGGCATCCCGGGGCGGATCATCGTCAAGAGCGAAGACACAGAAGTCGAGGCCAAGCGCAAGGCCATGGCCGAGAAGATCGGTTTCGACGCCTACGGTGTCAGTGGCGACATGCCCGACCCGGTGGCTCGCGCCATCGGCCAGATGCTCGACCACCTGCAGGCAGTCGACGAGCGGCTGGAGGGTATGTGTGGCGCGCTGACCAAGATGGGCAGTGACTACTGTGCCAAAGAGCTGCCGGCGCTGCCGGAAGACGACTTCACCGAAGTTGCCCAGGTGGCCCAGCGCGACACTCAGTCGCATTGATTGCGCCGTGCTGAAATCATAGTGACATACGGGGCGTGTGCTCACGCCCCTCGTCTGCTACAATCGCGCCCGCCTCCCCGATGCAAACCCGACTAAAGCACTAGGTCTAATAGTTGACTTAAATGCTCGGGAATCGCATACTCGCACACATCCCGAAACTCCCGTGGTACCCAATAGCCATGCGACTGACTACCAAAGGCCGATACGCCGTGACCGCCATGCTCGACCTGGCGTTGCACGCGCAGCATGGGCCGGTGTCTTTGGCCGACATTTCCGAGCGCCAGGGCATTTCCCTCTCTTATCTGGAACAGCTGTTCGCCAAGCTGCGCCGCAGCAGCCTGGTTTCCAGCGTGCGTGGTCCAGGCGGTGGCTACCAGCTGTCGCGGGGCATGGAAACCATCCAGGTGGCCCAGGTCATCGATGCGGTCAACGAATCGGTCGATGCTACCCGCTGCCAGGGCCTCGGGGACTGCCATGCCGGTGATACCTGCCTGACCCACCACCTGTGGTGCGACCTCAGCCAGCAGATCCATGAATTCCTCAGCGGCATCAGCCTGGCCGACCTCGTCATGCGCCGTGAGGTGCAGGAAGTCGCCCAGCGCCAGGACCTGCGTCGTGTCGCAGGCCGAACCGCCCAGCTGGACAAGATTGAGACGTCCGCCGTCGATTGATCCCCCTGGGACGACGAGCGACGCCACCGCCTGATAGGAGAGACAAATGAAGTTGCCGATCTACCTCGATTACTCCGCGACCACCCCGGTCGACCCACGCGTGGCCCAGAAGATGGCCGACTGCCTGCTGGTTGACGGGAACTTCGGTAACCCGGCTTCGCGCTCCCACGTCTTCGGCTGGAAGGCCGAGGAAGCGGTCGAGAACGGTCGTCGCCAGGTTGCCGAGCTGATCAACGCCGATCCGCGCGAAATCGTCTGGACCAGTGGTGCCACCGAGTCCGACAACCTCGCACTGAAAGGCGTCGCGCACTTCTATCAGACCAAAGGCAAGCACATCATCACCTCCAAGATCGAGCACAAGGCGGTCCTCGACACCGCTCGCCAGCTGGAGCGTGAAGGTTTTGAAGTCACCTACCTAGAGCCAGGCGAAGACGGCATCGTCACCCCGGCCATGGTAGAAGCGGTGCTGCGCGACGACACCATCCTGGTCTCGCTGATGCACGTGAACAACGAAGTCGGCTCGATCAACGACATCGCTGCCATCGGTGAGCTGACCCGCTCGCGCGGCGTGCTGTTCCACGTTGACGCCGCGCAATCGGCTGGCAAGGTTGAAATCGACCTGCAAAAGCTGAAAGTCGACCTGATGTCGTTCTCGGCGCACAAGGTCTACGGCCCGAAAGGCATCGGCGCGCTGTACGTCAGCCGCAAGCCTCGCGTACGCCTGGAAGCCATCATTCACGGTGGTGGCCATGAGCGCGGCATGCGTTCGGGCACCCTGCCGACTCACCAGATCGTCGGCATGGGCGAAGCCTTCGCCATCGCCAAGCAGGAAATGGCCACTGAAAACGCGCGCATCAAGGCCCTGAGCGACCGCTTCTTCAAGCAGGTCTCCAACCTTGAAGAGCTGTACGTCAACGGTAGCCAGACCGCCCGCGTGCCACACAACCTGAACCTGAGCTTCAACTACGTCGAAGGCGAATCGCTGCTGATGTCGCTGAAGGACATCGCCGTTTCGTCCGGTTCGGCCTGCACCTCCGCTTCGCTCGAGCCGTCGTACGTACTGCGCGCTCTGGGCCGCAACGACGAGCTGGCGCACAGCTCGATCCGCTTCTCCTTCGGCCGCTTCACCAGCGAAGAAGAAGTCGACTACGCCGCGCAGAAAGTCTGCGAGGCGGTAAACAAACTGCGTGAGCTGTCGCCGCTGTGGGACATGTACAAAGACGGCGTTGACATCTCCAAGATCGAGTGGGCCGCCCACTAAGCAGTCGCCGGCAAGAGCGGCTCCCTGATGAGGAAGGAATTGCACCATGGCATACAGTGAAAAGGTCATCGACCACTACGAAAACCCACGCAACGTCGGCAAGATGAATGCCGAGGACCCGGATGTCGGTACCGGCATGGTCGGTGCCCCAGCGTGCGGTGACGTGATGCGTCTGCAAATCAAGGTCAACGAGCAGGGCGTTATCGAAGACGCCAAGTTCAAGACCTACGGCTGCGGTTCGGCCATCGCTTCCAGCTCCCTCGCCACCGAGTGGATGAAGGGCAAGACCCTGGACGAAGCCGAAACCATCAAGAACACCCAGCTGGCCGAAGAACTGGCGTTGCCGCCGGTCAAGATCCACTGCTCGGTACTCGCCGAAGATGCCATCAAGGCAGCCGTACGCGATTACAAGCAGAAGAAAGGCTTGATCTAAGTCGCTTGTTGCGAGGTAAGGAGTTCTGATGGCTATCAGCATGACAGAAGCCGCCGCCAACCACATTCGCCGCTCCCTCGACGGGCGCGGCAAAGGTGAGGGCATTCGCCTGGGCGTGCGCACCACCGGTTGCTCGGGCCTGGCCTACGTGCTGGAGTTCGTCGACGAACTGGCGGACGAAGACCAGGTGTTCGAGAACCACGGCGTCAAGGTGATCATCGATCCCAAGAGCCTGGTTTACCTCGATGGCACCGAGCTGGACTTCGTCAAGGAAGGGTTGAACGAAGGCTTCAAGTTCAACAACCCCAACGTGCGCGGTGAGTGTGGCTGCGGCGAAAGCTTCAACGTTTGAGGCTGGCTGTGGGTACTCCTTGTCATTACGCATTGTTTGACCTCCAGCCAAGCTTCCGTCTGGATCTCGACAAGCTGGCCACTCGCTATCGCGAGCTGGCCCGCGAGGTCCATCCCGACCGCTTTGCCGACGCCTCCGAGCGTGAGCAGCGCGTGGCGCTGGAAAAGTCCGCAGCGCTCAACGACGCCTACCAGACCCTGCGCAGTGCGCCGCGTCGGGCCCGCTACCTGCTGGCCATCAGCGGCCACGAAGTGCCCCAGGAAGTCACGGTCCACGACCCGGAATTCCTGTTGCAGCAGATGCAGTTGCGTGAAGAGCTCGAAGAGTTGCAGGACGAAGCCGACCTTGACGGTGTCGGTGTGTTCAAGAAGCGCCTGAAGGTCGCCCAGGACACGCTGAACGAGGACTTTGCCGCCTGCTGGGATGCCCCCGGCGAGCGCGACAAGGCCGAACGCCTGATGCGACGCATGCAGTTCCTCGACAAGCTCGCCCAAGAAGTGCGCCAACTGGAAGAGCGCCTCGACGATTAACCCGGTGCTGCCCGTGATGGCACCTAAGGTATTCAGATAAGCATGGCCCTACTGCAGATTGCCGAACCCGGTCAAAGCCCTCAGCCGCACCAGCGCCGCCTGGCGGTGGGGATCGACCTGGGTACTACCAACTCTCTGGTCGCTGCACTGCGCAGCGGCCGTAGCGAGCCCCTGCCCGACGCGCAGGGCAACGTCATTCTGCCGTCCGCGGTGCGCTACCTCGAAGGGCGCAACGAAGTGGGGCAGGCTGCGCGTGATGCCGCTTCCAGCGACCCGTTGAACACCGTGCTGTCGGTCAAGCGCCTGATGGGGCGTGGCCTGGCCGACGTCAAGCAACTGGGTGAGCAGCTGCCGTACCGCTTTGTTGGCGGTGAGTCGCACATGCCGTTCATCGACACCGTGCAGGGGCCGAAAAGCCCGGTGGAAGTGTCTGCCGACATCCTCAAGGTGCTGCGTGAGCGTGCCGAAGCTACCTTGGGTGGCGAGCTGGTAGGCGCGGTGATCACCGTGCCGGCCTATTTCGACGATGCCCAGCGCCAGGCCACCAAGGACGCTGCGCGCCTGGCCGGCCTGAACGTATTGCGCCTGCTCAACGAGCCGACCGCAGCTGCCGTGGCCTACGGCCTGGACCAGAACGCCGAAGGCGTGGTGGCCATCTATGACCTGGGTGGCGGTACGTTCGATATTTCCATTCTGCGCCTGACCGCTGGCGTGTTCGAAGTGCTGGCCACCGGTGGCGATACCGCCCTGGGCGGTGACGATTTCGACCACGCCATTGCCGGCTGGATCATCGAGCAGGCCGGCCTGTCCTCCGACCTGGACCCGGCTACCCAGCGCGCGCTGCTGCAAACCGCCTGCGCGGCCAAGGAAGCCCTGACCGACGCCGACGTGGTCGCTGTCAGCCATGGCACCTGGCAGGGTGAGCTGAGCCGCGCCGCCTTCGAAGCCATGATCGAGCCACTGGTCGCCCGCAGCCTCAAGGCTTGCCGTCGCGCTGTGCGTGATAGTGGCGTGGAGCTGGAAGAAGTCAGCGCCGTGGTCATGGTCGGTGGTTCGACCCGCGTGCCGCGTGTGCGTGAAGCGGTGGGCGCGCTGTTCGGCCGTACCCCGCTGACCTCGATCGACCCCGACCAGGTGGTGGCCATCGGTGCTGCCATCCAGGCCGATACCCTGGCTGGCAACCGCCGCGAAGGTGGCGAACTGCTGTTGCTCGATGTCATCCCGCTGTCGCTTGGCCTTGAGACCATGGGCGGGTTGATGGAGAAGGTGATCCCGCGCAATACCACCATTCCGGTGGCGCGTGCCCAGGAATTCACCACCTATAAAGATGGCCAGTCGGCCATGATGATCCATGTGCTGCAGGGCGAGCGCGAACTGATCAGCGACTGCCGCTCGCTGGCACGCTTCGAGCTGCGCGGCATTCCGGCCATGGTCGCCGGTGCGGCGAAAATCCGCGTCACCTTCCAGGTCGATGCCGATGGCCTGCTCAGTGTTGGCGCCCGCGAACTGGGTTCGGGCGTGGAAGCCAGCATCCAGGTCAAGCCGTCCTACGGCCTGACGGACGGCGAAATCACCCGCATGCTCAAGGACTCCTTCGAACACGCAGGTTCCGACAAGCAGGCTCGCCAGCTGCGCGAGCACCAGGTGGACGGCGAGCGCCTGCTCGAAGCAGTACAGGGCGCCCTGGACGCCGACGGTGAGCGCCTGCTCAGCAGTGACGAGCGCGACGCCATCGAATACCAGATGCAAGAACTACGTGATTTGCTGGCCGGCACCGATGGCGCAGCCATCGAGCAACAGACCAAGCGTCTGTCGCAGGTGACCGACGCATTTGCCGCCCGTCGCCTTGATTCGACGGTCAAAGCCGCACTGGCCGGGCGCAACCTGAATGAGATCGAGGAGTAATCGATGCCGCTGGTGACATTCCTGCCGCATGAGAAGTTCTGCCCCGAAGGGCTGACCGTGGAAGTCAAGACCGGGACCAATATCCTGGAACTGGCCCACGACCACCACATCGAGATGGAAAGCGCCTGCGGCGGCGTCAAGGCCTGTACCACTTGCCACTGCATCGTGCGCAAGGGCTTCGATTCGCTCGAAGAAGCCGACGAGCTGGAAGAGGACATGCTGGACAAGGCCTGGGGCCTGGAGGCGCAGTCGCGCCTGGGCTGCCAGGTGGTCGTCGGTGACGAAGACCTGGTCATCGAGATCCCCAAGTATTCGCTCAACCACGCCGCCGAAGCGCCGCACTGAGGTTTGCCCCATGAGCCTGAAATGGATTGATGTACTTGAGATCGCCATCCAGCTTGCAGAAAGCAAGCCAGAGGTCGATCCTCGTTATGTGAATTTCGTCGACCTGCACAGCTGGGTGCTGGCATTGCCAGAGTTCAGCGACGATCCGTCACGCGGCGGTGAGAAAGTGCTCGAGGCAATCCAGGCTGCCTGGATTGACGAAGCCGACTAAGCGTCATCTGCAGGTTAGGCAATCCCCCGGAACCCGCGTATAATTCGCGGGTTTAATTTTTCGTAACACTCATATTCTGGAGTTTTCCATGGCTGTTCAACGTACTTTCTCGATCATCAAGCCTGACGCAGTTGCCAAAAACGTTATCGGCAAGATCACTACTCGCTTCGAAGAAGCTGGCCTGAAAATCGTTGCCTCGAAAATCAAGCAACTGTCCAAAGCCGAAGCCGAAGGCTTCTACGCCGAGCACAGCGCTCGTGGCTTCTTCGGTGACCTGGTTGCCTTCATGACTTCCGGCCCGGTTGTTGTTCAGGTTCTGGAAGGCGAAAACGCCATCGCTCTGAACCGTGAGCTGATGGGCGCCACCAACCCTAAAGAAGCTGCTGCCGGCACCATCCGTGCTGACTTCGCCGAGTCGATCGACGCCAACGCCGTTCACGGTTCGGACTCCGAAGCTGCTGCTGCTCGCGAAATCGCTTACTTCTTCGCTGCTACCGAGGTAACCACTCGCTAAGCGAAAGCTTACGGGTGAGGGTGAATCCATGACGACATCTACTGGCAAAATCAACCTGTTGGGTCTGACCCAGCCGGAAATGGAACAATTCTTCGACTCAATCGGGGAGAAGCGCTTCCGTGCCGGCCAGGTGATGAAATGGATTCACCATTTTGGCGTGTCCGACTTTGCGGCCATGACCAACGTAGGCAAGGTCTTGCGCGAAAAGCTCGAGGCCGTTGCCGAGATTCGCCCCCCGGAAGTGGTCAGTGAAGACATTTCCGCCGACGGCACCCGCAAGTGGGTGATCCGCGTTGCCTCCGGCAGCTGCGTCGAGACCGTCTACATTCCTACCGACGACCGCGGCACCCTGTGCGTGTCGTCGCAAGCCGGCTGTGCCCTGGACTGCAGCTTCTGCTCCACCGGCAAGCAAGGCTTCAACAGCAACCTCACCGCCGCCGAAGTGATCGGCCAGGTGTGGCTTGCCAACAAATCCTTCGGGACCGTCCCTGCCAAGATCGATCGCGCGATTACCAACGTGGTCATGATGGGCATGGGCGAGCCCTTGCTGAACTTCGACAACGTCATCGCCGCCATGAAAATCATGATGGATGACCTGGGCTATGGCATTTCCAAGCGTCGCGTCACCCTGTCCACTTCGGGCGTGGTGCCGATGATCGACGAGCTGGCCAAGCACATCGACGTGTCGCTGGCCCTGTCGTTGCACGCACCGAACGACGAGCTGCGCAACAAGCTGGTACCGATCAACAAGAAGTACCCGCTGAAGATGCTGCTGGAATCGTGCATGGGCTACATGTCCACCCTGGGTGGCAAGCGTGTCCTCACCATCGAGTACACCTTGCTCAAGGACGTCAACGACCAGCCAGAGCATGCCGCGCAGATGATCGAACTGCTGCGCGACGTGCCATGCAAGATCAACCTGATTCCGTTCAACCCGTTCCCGCATTCGGGCTACGAGCGGCCAAGCAACAACGCCATTCGTCGCTTCCAGGACCTGCTGCACCACGGTGGCTTCAACGTCACCACCCGTACCACCCGTGGCGACGACATCGATGCCGCCTGTGGTCAGCTGGTTGGCCAGGTCAACGACCGCACCCGCCGCAGTGAGCGCTACATCGCCGTGCGTCAGCTTTCCGCGGACGTCGAGCTGCAAGACAGCACCGCGCGCCACTGACCGGGACGTTGCCCATGAGCCTGCGCGCCGCGCTGTCGATCCTTGCGCTTTCGCTGCTGGCCGGCTGCGTGTCGGGCGGCGCGGGCGACCCTCTGGCCAGTCGCCAGGGCAGGGTAGAGGCGGGGCGGGCCTATGTGCAGCTTGGCTTGGGTTATTTGCAACAGGGTTTGACCGAGCAGGCCAAGGCGCCGCTGGGCAAGGCCCTGGCCCTCGATAGCGTTGATGCCGACGCGCACGCCGCCCTGGCGCTGGTGTTCCAGGCCGAAGGTGAGCCGGCGTTGGCCGAAGCGCACTTTCGCAAGGCCCTGCAGGCCCGCAGCGGTGACACGCGAATACGCAACAATTACGGCAGTTTCCTTTATGCTCAGGGGCGATTTGCCGAGGCTGAGCAGATGTTTCGCCTGGCCAGTGCCGATACCCTGTATCCTGAGCGCTCACGGGTGTATGAGAACCTGGGCCTGACTGCCCTGAAGCTCGAACGCCGCGACCAGGCGCACACGTACCTGCTGAAAGCTCTGCAACTCAACCAGCGGCAACCGAAAGCGTTGCTGGAAATGGCTGAGTTGTCCTACGAAAACAGGCATTATGTGCCGGCCCGGGACTACTACGATCGTTTCAGCCAGTTGAGCGACCACGATGCCCGTAGCCTGCTGCTGGGCAGCCGCCTTGCCAGGGTGTTCGACGAGCAGGGCACACTGGCCGAGCTGGGCCAGCAATTACAACGACTTTATCCCGGTACGCCGGAATATCAGCAATACCTGTCGGAGCAACGATGAAAGCCGCGCATCCCGAAGTAGCAGTAGCGCCTGGCCAGAACCCCGGTGAGCTTTTGCGTCAGGCCCGTGAGAACCGGGACTGGTCACAAGCCGAGGTGGCCCGCAAGCTCAACCTCACTGTCAGCTCGTTGAACCATGTAGAAACCGGCGCCTTCGACAAGCTGCCGGGGCACACCTTTGCCCGTGGCTACATCCGCGCCTACGCCAAGTTGATGGACCTCGACCAGGCCGCCCTGGTGGATGCCTTCGACCGCTATACCGGTACCCACGCCAAAGGCAGCGACGTGCATTCGCTGGGCCGTATCGAAGAGCCGGTGCGCCTGTCGCACAATATCCTGCGTGGTGTCAGCCTGTTGTTGCTGGTGGCCGTGGTCGGCGGCGGCTTCGTCTGGTGGCAGGACCAGGGTAGCCTGCGTGGCAAGGACCTGGCCAAGATTGCCCTGGAGCACGTCGAAGTCGAGAGCGCCGACGGCACCACCCAGATTCACCCGCTTGATGAACCTGAAGACCAGGCCGTTTCCGCTGGCCAGCAGCCCGAAAGCGCGCCGCTGCCGCTGGCGCAGGGCGCTGCCGAGCAGCCTGCCGCCGAACAGGCGCCGGCAAGCCCGCCACCCGCCGCTACCGCAGCGCCAGCCCCGGCACAGGCCCAGCCGGCACCTGTGCAACCCGCCGTCAGTGCACCTGCCGCCACGCCCGCCCCGGTAGCACCGGCTATTCCGGCCGCCGCTGCGCCTGTTGCGGGTGCACCGGCTGTGGCCGCTGCCGCGCCGGTGACGCCAGCCGTAGTGCCGGCAGGCAGCGCCAAGGTTGCCATCCAGTTCACCGCCGATTGCTGGACCCAGGTCAGCGACGGCAACGGCAAGGTGCTGTTCAGCGCCGTCAAGCGCAAGGGGGACAACCTCGAGCTGACCGGCAAGCCGCCGTTCGCGGTACGCCTGGGCTTTGCCCGTGGCGCCCAGGTCAGCTACAACGGCCAGGCCGTCGATGTTGCCCCGTTCACCAGTGGCGAGACCGCTCGCCTGAAGTTGGGACAGTAAGTCATGCACGGCGAATCTCCGATCAAACGTCGCGAATCCCGCAAAATCTGGGTCGGCAATGTGCCGGTGGGTGGTGATGCGCCCATCGCGGTGCAGAGCATGACCAACACCGACACCAACGATGTGGCCGCCACCGTGGCGCAAATCCAACGCCTGGTCGATGCCGGCGTGGACATCGTGCGCGTCTCGGTACCCGACATGGACGCCGCCGAGGCGTTCGGCCGCATCAAGCAGCAGGTCAGCGTGCCACTGGTCGCCGACATCCACTTCGACTACAAGATCGCCCTGCGCGTGGCCGAACTGGGTGTCGACTGCCTGCGTATCAACCCAGGCAACATCGGCCGTGAAGACCGTGTACGCGCCGTGGTCGATGCCGCCCGTGACCGTGGCATCCCGATCCGCATCGGCGTGAACGCCGGTTCCCTGGAAAAGGACCTGCAGAAGAAGTACGGCGAGCCGACCCCGGCGGCGCTGGTCGAGTCGGCCCTGCGCCACGTCGAGCACCTCGACCGCCTGAACTTCCAGGACTTCAAGGTCAGTGTGAAGGCCTCCGACGTGTTCATGGCCGTCGAAGCCTACCGCTTGCTGGCCAAGCAGATCGTGCAGCCGCTGCACCTGGGCATCACCGAAGCCGGTGGCCTGCGTTCGGGGACGGTGAAATCCGCCGTCGGCCTCGGTATGCTGCTGGCCGAAGGCATTGGCGATACCATCCGTATCTCGCTGGCGGCCGACCCGGTCGAAGAAGTGAAAGTCGGCTACGACATCCTCAAGTCGCTGCACCTGCGCTCGCGTGGCATCAATTTCATCGCCTGCCCGAGCTGCTCGCGGCAGAACTTCGATGTGGTCAAGACCATGAACGAGCTGGAAGGGCGCCTGGAAGACCTGCTGGTGCCGCTGGACGTGGCGGTGATCGGTTGTGTGGTCAACGGCCCGGGTGAAGCCAAGGAAGCCCATGTAGGGTTGACCGGCGGTACGCCGAACCTGATCTACATCGACGGCAAGCCTGCGCAAAAGCTGACCAATGACAACCTGGTCGATGAGCTGGAAAAGCTCATCCGCCAGAAAGCGGCCGAAAAGGCCGAAGCTGACGCGGCGCTGATCGCCCGTGGCTGACACACAGAATTCGTAAGGACTATTCGTGAGCAAATCGCTGCAAGCCATCCGTGGCATGAACGACATCCTGCCTGAACAGTCGCCGCTGTGGCGCTACTTCGAAGGCACCGTGGCCGGCCTGCTGGACACCTACGGGTACAGCCAGATCCGCACGCCGATCGTCGAGTTCACCGAGCTGTTCAAGCGCTCCATCGGTGAAGTGACCGATATCGTCGAAAAAGAGATGTACACCTTCGAGGACCGCAACGGCGATTCGCTGACCTTGCGCCCGGAAGGTACCGCTGCCTGCGTGCGTGCCGTGCTGGAGCACGGTATCACCGGCAACGGCCAGGTGCAGAAGCTGTGGTACATCGGCCAGATGTTCCGCCACGAGCGCCCGCAGAAGGGCCGCTACCGCCAGTTCCACCAGATTGGCGTGGAAGTGTTCAACCTGGACGGCCCGGACATTGATGCCGAGCTGATCATGCTGACCTGGCGCCTGTGGGGCCTGCTGGGCATCCAGGACGCGGTCAAGCTCGAACTCAACAGCCTGGGCACCAGCGAAGCCCGCGCGCGCTACCGTGACGCGCTGGTCGAGTTCCTTTCGGCGCGCCTGGAGCAGCTGGACGAAGACAGCCAGCGCCGCCTGAAGAGCAACCCGCTGCGCATCCTCGACAGCAAGGACCAGAACACCCAGGCGGTGCTGGTTGGCGCGCCGAAGCTGGAAGACTACCTGGACGAAGAATCGCGCGTGCACTTCGAGGGCCTCAAGGCCCGCCTCGATGCCGCCGGCATTCCATTCGTGATCAATACCAAGCTGGTACGTGGCCTGGACTACTACAGCAAGACGGTGTTCGAGTGGGTGACCGACAAACTCGGCGCCCAGGGCACTGTGTGCGCTGGTGGCCGCTACGACGGCCTGGTCGAACAGATGGGCGGCAAGCCGACTACCGGCGTTGGTTTCGCCATGGGCATCGAGCGCCTGATCCTGCTGTTGGAAACCCTGGGCAAGGTGCCAGAGTCCATCAGCCGCCAGATCGACGTCTACCTGTGCGCCTTTGGCGAGCAGGCGGAGCTGGCCGGCCTGCGCCTGTCCGAAGGCCTGCGCGATCGCCTGCCGGGCCTGCGCCTGGCGGTGAACGCCGGTGGTGGCAGCTTCAAGAGCCAGTTCAAGAAAGCCGACAAGAGCGGCGCACTGTTCGCCTTGATCCTCGGCGACGACGAGCTGGCCAAGCAAGAAATCGGCTTGAAGCCCCTGCGTGGTCAGGGCGAACAACAGAACATTGCCTGGGATGCTCTGGCAGAGCACCTGGAAACCGCGATCGCTCAGGCGTAACGCGGTTCAACAAGCGAATAGGCGAAAAGGAGTATTGGGGTGTCGAGTACCGATGATGATGACCTGGCAGGGGTCAAGGACTGGTGGAACCGTAACGGCAAGCCGCTGCTGACCGGCGCCCTGCTGGCCGGCGTGGTAGTGTTGGGCTGGAATACCTGGCACAAGTACCAGAACAACCAGTCGCAAGGTGCCTCGCAGCTGTATCAGGCTTTGCTTGAAACCAGCCTGACGCCGACTGGCCAGCCAGACGCCACCAAGGTCGCGGAACTGGCCAGCAAGCTCAAGAGCGAGTTCGGCGGTACCGCCTATGCCCAGTACGGCAGCCTGTTCGTGGCCAAGGTCGCGGTCGACAGCGGCAAGCTCGACGACGCCGCTGCCGAGCTGAAGAGCGTGCTGGACAAGCCGGCCGATGCCACCCTGGGCGAAATTTCGCGCCAGCGTCTGGCACGTGTGCTGGCTGCCCAGAACAAGGCCGAGGACGCCCTCAAGCTGCTCGACGGCGATGCCGACAAAGCCTTCCTGGCCAGCCGTGAAGAGTTGAAGGGCGACCTGCTGGTACAGCTGGGTCGTGCCGCCGACGCGCACAGCGCTTACGAAAAAGCCAAGGCTGCGCTGTCCGATGAGGCGGCGGTCGGTGGCCTGCAATTGAAGCTGGATGACCTGGCCAAAGGGGACGCGTAAGTGATCGGTTGGAAACAAGCAGCAGTGCTGACCCTGGCCGTGCTGGCCGCAGGTTGCAGCAGCAACAGCAAGAAGGAACTGCCCCCGGCTGAGCTGACCAAGTTCACCGAGGAAGTGGTGCTGAAGAAGCAGTGGAGCCGTTCGATCGGTGACGGCCAGGGTGAAACCTACAACACCCTGGTGCCGGCCATCGAGAACGACCGCATCTACGCCTCCGACGTCAACGGCGAAGTCTTCGCCCTCGACCGCATCACTGGCGACGTGGTGTGGAAGAAGGACCTGGAGCTGCAGGTTTCCGGCGCTGTTGGCGTGGGCTACGGCCTGGTCATGCTCGGCACCCTCAAGGGTGAAGTCATCGCCCTGGACTCCAGCACCGGTGAGGAGCGCTGGCGCTCCCGCGTGACCAGCGAAGTGCTGGCCCCGCCTGCCAACAACGGTGACGTGGTAGTGGTGCAGACCCAGGACGACCGCCTGATCGGCCTGGATGCCGCTACTGGTGACCGTCGCTGGATCTACGAGAGCACCCCGGCAGTACTGACCCTGCGTGGCACCGGTGCACCGATTGTCACCAACCGCCTGGCCGTTGCCGGCCTGTCCACTGGTAAAGTGGTGGCGGTGGACATCAATAACGGCGTGCCGGTGTGGGAAAGCCGTGTGGCCATCCCGCAGGGCCGTTCCGAGCTGGAGCGTGTGGTCGATATCGACGGGGGCCTGCTGCTGTCCGGTGAAACCCTGTACGTCAGCACCTACCAGGGCCGCGTAGCGGGCCTGGACCTGCAAAGCGGCCGTGTGCTGTGGCAGCGCGATGCCTCCAGCTACGTGGGTGTCGCCCAGGGCTACGGCAACGTTTATGTCAGCGAAGCTTCGGGTACCGTAGAAAGCGTCGACGAGCGCTCTTCCAGCGCCCTGTGGACCAACGACACCATGGCCCGCCGCCAGCTGTCGGCACCGGAAGTGTTCTCCAGCTACGTGGCTGTGGGCGACTTCGAAGGTTACCTGCACCTGCTGAGCCAGGTGGATGGCCGCTTCGTCGGCCGTGAGCGTATCGACAGCGATGGCCTGCGCGCCCGCCCACTTGTGGTCGGCGACACCATCTATGTCTTCGGCAACAGCGGCAAGCTCGAGGCACTGACCGTTCGCTGAAGCTATGCTTGAAGCCTTGGCGGGCTTCAAGCCGCGGCGTAGGACACGCCGCCCGTACTCCGGCCGCTGCCTTGCAGCGGCCTTTGCATTTTCAAGAATTCGAGAGTGGAGAGCCGATGGTTCCCGTAATTGCCCTGGTGGGCCGCCCGAACGTCGGCAAATCCACCATGTTCAACCGCCTGACCAAAACCCGCGATGCCATCGTCGGTGACCTGTCGGGCCTGACCCGTGACCGCCAGTACGGTGATGCCAGCTGGCAGGGTCGTTCCTACATCCTGATCGACACCGGTGGTATCACCGGTGACGAAGTGGGCATGGACGAGAAAATGGCCGAGCAGTCGCTCATGGCCATCGAAGAAGCCGACTACGTGCTGTTCCTGGTCGACGCCCGCGCCGGCATGACCGCCGCCGACCAGATGATTGCCGACCACCTGCGCAAGCGCAACAAGTCGGCCATCCTGGTGGCCAACAAGATCGACAACATTGACCCGGACATCGCCCGTGCCGAGTTCTCGCCGCTGGGCATGGGTAACGCCATTCCGGTGGCTGGCTCGCAAGGCCGTGGTATCAATGCCCTGATGGAGTCGCTGCTCGGCCACCTGCCGCGTGACGCTGAAGAAGAAGCGCTTGAGCAGGACGTCGCCGAAGGCGAAGAGGCTGTACGCATTCCGGGCCCGAGCGAGAAAGATGGCATCAAGATCGCCATCATCGGCCGCCCGAACGTTGGCAAGTCGACCCTGGTCAACCGCATGCTCGGTGAAGAGCGCGTGGTGGTGTACGACGAGCCGGGTACTACCCGTGACAGTATCTACATCCCGTTCGAGCGTGATGGCGACAAGTACACCTTCATCGACACCGCTGGGGTGCGCAAGCGCGGCAAGATCCACGAAGAAGTCGAGAAGTTCTCGGTGGTGAAGACGCTGCAGGCGATCAAGGACGCCAACGTCGTCATTTTCGTCATGGACGCCCGTGAAGGGGTGGTCGACCATGACCTGAACCTGCTGGGCTTCGCCCTTGAGGCCGGCCGCGCCATTGTCATCGCCCTGAACAAGTGGGATGGCATGGAGCCGGGTGAGCGCGCTTACGTGAAGACCGAGCTGGAGCGCCGGCTGTTCTTCGTCGACTTCGCCGACATCCACTTCATCTCCGCATTGCACGGCACCGGCGTGGGCAACCTGTACAAGTCGGTGCAGGCCGCGTTCACCTCGGCTGTGACCCGCTGGCCAACCAGCCGCCTGACGCAGATCCTCGAAGATGCGGTCAGCGAGCACCAACCACCGCTGGTCAACGGCCGCCGCATCAAGCTGCGCTATGCCCACCTTGGTGGTGCCAACCCGCCGCTGATCGTGATCCACGGCAACCAGACCGAGAGTATTCCCAAGTCGTACTCGCGTTACCTGGAAAACACCTACCGCCGTGTGCTGAAGCTGGTCGGTACGCCGATCCGCATCGAGTACAAGGGCGGTGAGAACCCGTACGAGGGCAAGAAGAACACCCTCACCGACCGCCAGGTCAACAAGAAGCGCCGCTTGATGTCGCACCACAAGAAGGCCGAGAAGAAGCGCCGCGACAAGCGCTGATTCCGCGTCAGCTTCTTCGCGGGTAAACCCGCTCCCACAGGTACAGCACTGTCCTCAAGCATGGTGCGATCTCTGTGGGAGCGGGTTCACCCGCGAAGAGGCCCTTTGATCCAGCGCAAAGCCCCCATTGTTTCAACCTTTTTCCTGACCGCTCGATCCGCTATGCTCGGACTCCACCCCGTGCCGGATACACCCCAGGAAAGAGGGCTTCATGATCCGCAGCAAACTGCCGAATGTCGGCACGACCATCTTCACCACCATGTCCCAGCTCGCCGTGCAGACCGGCGCGCTCAACCTGTCGCAAGGCTTCCCCGACTTCAACGGCCCGCAGGCACTGCTCGATGCAGTGGGCCGGCATGTGGCTGCCGGGCATAACCAGTATTCGCCAATGACCGGGCTGCCGGCCCTGCGCCAGCAAGTGGCGGCCAAGGTCGAGCGCTTGTATGGGGCCAAGGTGGATGCCGACCAGGAAGTGACCATCACTCCCGGTGCCACCGAGGCGATTTTCTGTGCCATCCAGGCGGTGGTGCATGCCGGTGACGAAGTGATCGTCTTCGACCCTTGCTACGACAGCTACGAGCCGTCCGTGGAGCTGGCCGGTGGCCGCTGCGTGCATGTGCAGCTAAGTGACGGCGACTTCCGTATCGACTGGCAGAAGTTCAGCGATGCCCTGAGCCCGCGCACGCGCATGGTCATCCTCAACTCGCCGCACAACCCCAGCGGTGCGTTGATCAGCCGTGAAGACCTTGACCAGTTGGCCCGGTTGATCGCCGACCGCGATATCTACCTGGTCAGCGACGAGGTCTATGAGCACCTGGTGTACGACGGCGTGCGCCATGCCAGCGTGCTGGCCCACGAGCAGCTCTACCAGCGCGCCTTCGTGGTCAGCTCGTTTGGCAAGACCTACCACGTCACTGGTTGGAAGACTGGTTACGTGATCGCCCCGCCGGCGCTGAGCGCCGAGCTGCGCAAGGTGCACCAGTACGTCAACTTCTGTGGGGTGACGCCGCTGCAGTGCGCGCTGGCCGACTTCATGGCCGCGCACCCCGAGCATATCGATGAATTGCCGGCCTTTTACCAAGCCAAGCGTGACCTGTTCTGCGGCTTGCTGGAAGGTTCGCGCTTCAACTTTACCCGCACCACGGGCACCTATTTCCAGCTGGTGGACTACTCGCGAATCCGCCCGGACCTGAACGATGTCGACATGTCGCTGTGGCTGGCCCGTGAGCATGGCGTGGCGACCATCCCGGTGTCGGTGTTCTACCAGCAACCCATCCCCGAGCAACGCCTGGTGCGCCTGTGCTTTGCCAAACGTGAGGAGACGCTGCGTCAGGCAGCGGAAAAACTATGCGCGATCTGAGTGCACTGCCCAACCTGAAAGTCGCCTTGGTCCAGACCACCCTGGCGTGGCATGACCGTGAGGCCAACTACGCGCATTTCGAGGTACTGCTGGAGCAGGCACGTGGCGCCGACCTAGTGGTGCTGCCGGAGATGTTCACCACCGGTTTTTCCATGCAGTCGGAAAACCTGTGCGAGCCTGAGAACGGCCCGACCTACAAATGGCTAAAGGCCCAGGCCAAGCGCATCGACGCGGTGATTACTGGCAGTGTGATCATCCAGGCCGCTGATGGCAGCCACCGCAACCGCTTGCTATGGGCGCGGCCGGATGGCGAGATCCTGCATTACGACAAGCGTCACCTGTTCCGCATGGCGGGCGAGCACAAGCACTACACCCCGGGTGAGCGCCAGGTGCAGTTCGAGGTCAAGGGTTGGCGGGTACGCCCGCTGATCTGCTACGACCTGCGCTTCCCGGTGTGGAGCTGTGACGCCCAGGACACCGACCTGCTGCTGTACACCGCCAACTGGCCGGCTGCGCGTCGCCAGCACTGGAACCGCCTGCTGCCAGCGCGGGGTATCGAGAACCTGTGTTATGTGGCGGCGGTGAACCGAGTGGGCACCGATGGCAAGGGCTTTGCCTATTCCGGCGACAGCCAGGTGCTGGACTTCCAGGGGGAGAGCCTGCTTAGTGCCGGGGAAGCGGACGGGGTGTTTACCGCGGTATTGAGCGCGGCGGAGCTGGCGGCCTACCGGGCGAAGTTCCCGGCTAACCTGGATGCTGATACCTTCGAGCTCCATTGACAGCCTGTTGCGGCCTCTTCGCGGGTAAACCCGCTCCCACAGGTACTGCACAGGTTTCGAAATCTGTGAGGGCCTTGTGGGAGCGGGTTTACCCGCGAAGAGGCCGTTGAAGCCCTACATCAATTTTGAATCAGTACACATCCCGCCGATACCGCCCATCCTCGATCAGCTGCTGCACAGCGGCTTCACCCAGCATGCCATGGAGCGCCGCATCCACCCCCGCTGCCATCCCTTGCAGGCTGCCGCAGACATACACACAGGCGCCATCCGCCACCCAGCGCTTGAACTCGTCAGCCTGCTGCAGCAACACATCCTGCACATACACCTTCTCGGCCTGATCCCGCGAAAATGCCAGGTCCAGGCGCGCCAGGTCGCCGCTGGCCAGCCAGGCTTGTAGCTCGTCACCACACAACAGGTCATGCGCCCGGTTACGCTCGCCAAACAGCAGCCAGTTACGCTGCTCACCGCCATTCACCCGTGCCCGGATCAGGCTACGCAGGCCGGCCAGGCCGGTGCCGTTGCCGATCAGAATCATCGGTGCGGCACTTTCCGGCAGGTGGAAGCTGCTGTTGCGCCGCAGGCGCAGGCTCAGCGTGCCGTTCAGCGGCAGGTACTCGGTCAGCCAGCCAGAGCCCAGGCCCAGGTGGCCATCGGCGTGGCGTTCCTGACGCACGATCAGCTCCAGCACACCATCGCTGGCAATCGAGGCAATGGAGTATTCGCGGCTGCCGATCGGTACCAGCGCGTCGATCAGCGCTTGTGGCTGCAGGCCGATCAGGTGATCACGGCGCGTTGGAAGCTGGCGACCAGCGAGCGCTTGAACAAGCGTTTCGCTCAGGCCATTCACCTGCACCTGGGCACCGCCGTCCAGTGCCATGCCGTTGAGGAGCGCGTCGATCCTTGGCTGCCCATTGAGCGGCAGGATCTCTACCAGGTCGCCGGCTTCCCAGCTGGCAGGCTGTTGCGGCTGCAGGCCAAGCAGGTACACGGGCTGGCCCTGGCTGCCTGGGTTGAGCAGTTCGCGGCGCACCAGCGACCAGTTGCCGAAGCTTGGTGGCTGCCAGCCGGCCACCGGCTGGGCTCCGGTCAGTTGCGCCAACTCTTGCTGCCACTGCTGCAGGGCGGCCTGGTCGGCGTTGTCCACTTCCACCGGGCTGAACGCGTTGCTGGCACCGCGCTCAGCCAGCCACGCCTGCAAGCGGCGGGCGAAGCCGCAGAAGTGCGGGTACTGGCGGTCGCCGAGGGCGAGCAGGGCATAGTTGAGGTTGTTCAGTGCCCAAGGCTGGCCGAGCACCTTGCGCTCGAAGGCGCGGGCACTGTCGGGGGCTTCGCCGTCGCCGAAGGTGCTGACCACGAACAGCGCACGGCGGGCCTGGCGCAGGTCGCTCTCGCCCAGTTCGGCCAGGGCGCGTACCTGCACCGGCAGGCCGGCCGCCTGCAGCTGGCCGGCGCTCTGCCAGGCCAGTTGTTCGGCAAAACCGCTCTGGCTGGCAAAACCGATCAGCCAGCTGTCGCCGCTGCCGTTGCTGCTGGCGACGTTGCCACGGGCCGCGCGCACCTGGCGCTTCTTGCGGCGGCGGTCGAGGTACAGCAGCCAGCCGGTGACGAAGAACAGCGGCATGGTCAGGCTGGCAATGGTGACGATGATACGCCCGGGCAGGCCGAAGTATTCGCCGACGTGCAGGGCGTAGACGCTTTGCAGCAGCTGGGCCTTGAAGGATTTGTCGGTGTAGCGGTCATGGTTTTTCACCTGGCCGGTGGCCGGGTCCAACACCATCGTGTTGAAGGCACGTGGGTGGTCGGCGTTGTCCAGCAGGTAGAACAGGTTGGCCGGTTGCCCACCTGCCGGCGGCAGGCGCAGGTTGTACATGGCCAGGCCTGGGCCGGCGGCGTGCTTGAGGTTGGCCCAGATCGCGTCGTAGTCGACCACCAGCGGCGGGGCGTTTTTGTCGACTTTCTGCGGCCCGTGGCGGCCACGGCCTTCGCCACGTTTTTGCTGCTGGCCGGCAGCTGGCGCGTCGGCCAACAGCTTGTTCAGGCCTTCGCGGTACCACTCGTAGGACCAGAACAGCCCGGTCAGGGCGAACAGCAGGTAGAACAGCAGGCACCAGGTGCCGGCCACGGCGTGCAGGTCCCAGTTGAAGGCGCGGCCTTTCTTGGCCCAGTCGTAGGTCAGCCAGGTGCGCCAGTCCAGCGCCTTGCGCGGCCAGCGCAGGTACAGGCCGGACAGGCAGAAGAACACCAGCATCAGGGTACAGGCACCGGTGATTTGCCGGCCGGTGTCGCCCATGGCCAGGAAGCGGTGCAGGTTGAGCATGAGGTTGAAGAAGCCTTGCCCGGCCACTTCACCTTTGAGCTCGCCGGTGTACGGGTCGGCATAGCGCAGCTGGCCACGACGCTCGCCCGGCGGTGGTGTGAAGAAGACCCGTGCGGCGTTGCCGTCGCGCACGTCGACCCACAGCATCGCCACCTTGTCGTGTTGCTGGGCCTCAACCCGTTGCACCAGCTCGGCTGGCGGCAGCACGCCTTCGGCGCGCATTTCTACCTTGAGTACATCGGCGTTGAATGCGCGCAGCAGTTCTTCCTGAAACGAATACAGGGCCCCGGTAATGCCCATCAAGGCCAGCACCAGGCCAGCGGTGATGCCAAAGAACCAGTGCAATTGGAACAGTGTCTTCTTCACCACATCGATCACCTTGTGTTGCTGCCGCTAGCTGTGCGGTGTGCATTATGCCTTGATACGCAAAAGCCCCGCTCACAGGGATGAACGGGGCGGGGTGGGCTTCTTTCAGGGGAAGCCTGTACTGGCCTCTTCGCGGCTAAAGCCGCTCCCACAGGTACCGCACAGGGCTCGAGAATTGTGCCGTACCTGTGGGAGCGGGCAAGCCTGCGAAAGGGCCGCTACAGATGCAGCCTTTCTAGCGGATCAACCCAATCCCGATATCAGAAGTGGAAGCTGGTGGTCAGCAGCGTAGTCCGCCCGGCTGCCTGGTTGGCATAGTGCGCGCTGTAGGCCTTGTCGTAGTAGACCTCGTTGGTGAGGTTCTGCACGTTCAGCTGCAGGTCGACGTTCTTGGTCAGCTTGTAGCTGGCCATGGCGTCGTAGCGCCAGTACGAATCGACCATCACGCTGTTGGTGGTATTACCGAACACATCATCGACGTAGAAGGCGCCGCCACCAACGGTCAGTTTCGGCGTGACATTGTACGTGGTCCACAAGGTCAGGCTGTTGTTCGGCGTGTTAGGCAGCTGGTTGCCATCGTTGTAGCCATCGACGAACACAGTACCGACTCGCTGCGAGCCACCGTCGATGAGCTTGGCATCCATGTAGGTGTAGCCGGCGAAGACTTGCCAGGCGTCGGTCAGTTTGCCGCTGGCGCTGAGTTCGAAGCCATCTACACGGGTTTTGCCGACGTTCTGGTAGGTGTTGTTATCCACCAATACGCGGGCGTTTTCCTTCTCGGTGCGGAAAATTGCTGCGGTCAACGCCAGGCGTTCATCAAGCAGGTCCCATTTGGTACCGATTTCGTAGTTGGTGGTTTCTTCCGGTTTCAACTCGCTGGTGGTGGTTGCAGTCACCAGTGCATTGCCATCGGAACCTTCGCCGAGGGAGGCACCTGGCGGGGTGGCGGAGGTGGCATAGGACACATAGATGCTGCCGTTTTCAGCAGGCTTCCAGGTCAGGCCCAGCTGGCCGGTGACGAATTCGCTGGTGTCCTTGGTCTTGAAACTGGTTGAACCGTTGGCCAGCTTGGTCTTGGCCTTGGTGTCGAAGTGGTCATAGCGCAGGCCCATGGTCAGCAACCAGGCCGGGTCGAGCTCCAGCGTGTCGGTGAAGTAGATGGCGCGCGTGTTGCCTGCAGTATCAGCGCCGGCCAGGGTGCGGCTGATGGTCCCGTCCCACTCTTCATGCGGGTTGGGGTTCTGGAACGAGGTACAGACGCCAGAAATCTGCCCGGTTGCGCTCGAGCAGTTGCCAGAGGCGAAGCCGGTGACGTTGTAACCGGTTTTCTCCGAGGTCTCACGGCTCAGTTCGATACCGGTGGAGAAGGTGTTCTTCATGCCTCCGATGTAGAAATCGCCATACAGATCGGTCTGGTTGGTGGTGGTGCGGGTATTGGCCACACGGTTGTTCGGGCGACGCCAGACTTCACCGTTGAGGATGTTGCCCTTGCTGTCGTCTGGCTGGCTGTAGATGTAGTCCTGCAGGGTGTTGCCATGGCGCAAAGTGTTCTTGATGGTCAGCGAGTCGCTCAGGTCATGCTCGATGCTGATGGTCGAGATGTCTGCGCGGCTTTTGGAGAAATCGCGGCCGACCAGGCCGTAGTAGTTGCTGCTGCTGCCACCACCGTGAGTCGGCTTGTCCGGGTTGGCCGAGGTGCGGGCGGCCGAGCTGCCGGAGCGCAGGCTGTAGGGAATACCCGAATCCGGCAGGTCGTCGCTTTCCATGTGGTAGTAGTCAAGGCTGACGCGGGTATCGGTGCCCAGGCCAAAGACCAGCGATGGCGCTACGCCCCAACGGTCGTAGTTGACCTCGTCACGGCCGGCGACGTTGTTTTTGTGGGTCATCAAGTTGAGGCGCCCTGCAACGCTATCGCTGAACTGGTAGTTGCCATCCAGGGTGTAGCGCTGGGTCTGGTCGCTGCCCCAGGTCCAGGCGCCGTCGAGTGAGTTGCCCAGATGTGCGCGTTTGCTGACCATGTTGATGGTGCCGCCAGCCGCGCCGCGGCCACCGATCGTGGAGTTCGGGCCCTTGGCCACTTCCACCGACTCGATGGCAAAGATTTCACGGGTTTGCGAACCAGTATCGCGCACGCCGTCCAGGTACATCGAGCTTTGGCTGTCGAAGCCACGGATGAATGGACGATCGCCGGACGGGTTGCCACCTTCGCCGGCACCCATGGTGATGCCTGGCACGGTGCGCAGGGCGTCTTGCAGCGACAGGGCGTTGGTGTCCTTGATCACTTGCTGCGGGATCACGGTAACCGAGCGCGGGGTGTCTACCAGCGGCGCGGTGTACTTCTGCGAGGAGGCCTTCTCGACCTTGTAATCGGTGCTGGCCTGTTCAGCCTTGCCATTGACGCTGGTGGCGTCGAGGGTGACGGCGTTGCTGGCGGCCGGGTCGGCGGCATAGACCGACGAGGCACTAAGGGCGACACCGATGGCAGACACGATCAGGCGTGGTGAACTCACTGCAGATGGTACGTACTGGCGCATTGCTTAGGACCTTCCCCAAGGTATTGAGGCGGCGGATCTTAATGTAAGCAATTGTGACTCACAATTGAGAGTCGTTACCATTCGTGAAGAATTTACAATCTTTACAATTTGCCTTTACGGTTTCATCAAGCTGAAACGTCTTAAGCGGCGAATGGGGCTTGTGGAGCGCAAAAGGGAATCAATATCATTGGCGCCTTTACACTTCCTAACGGTGCTGCTGCCATGCTGCTTCACATCCCCGGGCTGTTCGATGCCGATGAACTGGCCCGTATCCGCGAGGCGCTGGAGCAGGCCGACTGGGCCGATGGCAAGGTCACGGCCGGCTACCAGTCGGCCAAGGCCAAGCACAACCTGCAATTGCCAGAAGGCCACCCGCTGGCCAAGGAGATCGGCAGCGCACTGATCGATCGCCTGTGGAAAAGCCCGCGTTTCATGTCGGCGGCCCTGCCGCACAAGGTGTTCCCGCCGCTGATCAACTGCTACCGCGAAGGCGGCAACTTCGGTTTCCACATCGACAATGCCCTGCGCCAGCCCAAAGGCAGCGCGGAGCGGGTGCGTACCGACCTGTCCTCGACCCTGTTCCTCAGCGACCCGGACAGCTACGACGGCGGCGAACTGGTGATCCAGGACACCTATGGCGTGCAGCAGGTGAAGCTGGCCGCCGGTGACCTGGTGCTGTACCCCGGCACCAGCCTGCACAAGGTCAACCCGGTGACCCGTGGCCAGCGTTATGCCGCGTTCTTCTGGACCCAGAGTCTGGTGCGCGAGGACAGCCAGCGGGCGTTGCTGTTCGAGATGGACAATGCCATCCAGCAACTGACTGCCGATGTGCCGGACCACCCATCCCTGCTGCAACTGACCGGCACCTACCACAACCTGCTGCGCCGCTGGGCCGAGGTTTGAGCCGTGTCTTACCAATTGCGACGTGAGGAAGTGGTGGATGTGGCCGGTTTGCAGGCCATGCTCGAAGACAGCCCCGGCAAAGCCGCCCAGGCGATTCTGGCGGCGGCGGGGCAGGGTGCGGTCGAGGCGCAGTTGCTGCTCGGGCAGATCCTGCTCGATGGCCGCGGCATCGAAGCGGATGCCAGTGTTGCCCGGCGCTGGTTTGGTATTGCCGCACAGGGTGGCAGTGCCATGGCGCACAACATGCTCGGGCGTTGCCTGGAGCATGGTTGGGGCGGTGAGGTGAATTTGGCACAGGCTGCCATGCACTATGCCCGCGCAGCCGATGCCGGGTTGGACTGGGGCCTTTACAACCTGGGCAATCTGCTGGCCACCGGGCGTGGCGTGCTGGCCAATCAGGCGCAGGCACTGATGTGTTACGAGAAGGCTGCGCAGCTGGGGCATGCCAAGTCGATGAACCTGTACGGGCGTTACCTGGAGCAGGGCATTGCCACGGCGCCCAGCCCGGCGCGGGCGGTGCGCTGGTATCGGCGCTCGGCCGAGGCGGGGGATTTTCGTGGGATGTTCAGCCTGGCGCTGGTGTTGGTCGAGCGTGGGCAGGTGACAGAGGCAGGGCCCTGGCTGGAGCGGGCGCGGGTCGAGGGCAACATGAACTTCCTGCGCGCTGCGCTGGTGACCTTGCAGGGGGCGGGGCCAGTGTTGATGGCTTTTGCGGGGCGTTATGCCGAGGAGATCGAACGGCGCGAAAAGTGCTCCAATCTGACCGGCTGACGCGGTCAAGTGTAGGAGCGGCCGTGGGTGGGGCGATCTGGGGGGGGGGGGGGCGGCGGCGGGAGGGGGA
>NZ_JBDJLK010000031.1:0-59288 GCF_039673335.1 Pseudomonas sp. TWI929 | reverse complement strand
GCAGTGGGAGCAGGGGGGGGGTTGGGACATCACATCTTGGCCTAACACACATCGCTGGCTGGACACGGTACCTGTGGGAGCGGGTTTCCCCGCGAATGCGTCAGATCAGGCAATGATGTTTTCAGGGCTGACGCATTCGCGGGTAAACCCGCTCCCACAAGGGGCGGTGATGGTGCGGTTATTGGTGTTCGGCGCCTTGCAGTGCTTCGTCACCCAGTTGCAAGGTCACGCCATGCTCGACCTTCTCCTCTTCGAACAGCCGCCACACCTGGCCACCTTCACTGCCCAGCAACTCAACGAAACGCCGCCCGTCAACCTTGTCTTCCAGTTGCCCCACATAACGCCCCGCCTCGACCCGGCTCAGCAGCACCTTGCGGTCCTTGTCCGGCTGGGTGGGCGAAATCAGGTTCAGCTCCAGGCTCTGTGGGTCGCTGCTGCCGGTCAGGCGCAGGTCCACTTCGCCGGTCAGTTCGTCCAGGTGCATGCTGGCCTTCAGGCCCAGGTTCTGCGCCAGCAGTTCACGGTCCAGCGAGCGGTTGATGCCCTTGCCGGCCTCGTAGTAGTTGTCGTTCACCAGGTTGTCCGGGTTGTGCACGGCGATGCTGACCATGGTCAGGCTCAGGCACACCGAGGTGGTGAGGATGCCGATGATGATCCAGGGCCAGAGGTGCTTGTACCAGGGGCTGGCGGCGGTGGCAGGCATTGTTGGTTATCTCTCTTAGCGGATCTGTGGGCCGATGAAGCGGCTCTTGGCTTCAACCTGGGCAGCGCTGTCGTCGGCGCTCTTGAGGATGAAGGTGATTTCGTTGGTGGTCGACGGCAGTTTTTCCGGGGCGACCGACAGTTGTACCGGCAGGCTGACAATATCACCGGCGGCCACGCGGATCTCGCGCTGGCCTGCGAGCTTGAGGTCTGGCAGGCCGGTGGCGTCCAGCACGTAGACGTGGTCGCGCTGGTCCTTGTTCATCACTTTCAGGCTGTACACGTTCTCGATCCGGCCCTGGGCGTTCTCACGGTACAGCACACGGTCCTTGCTGACGTCGAAACCGACCAGCGAACGGGTGGCGAAGGCCGTGGCCAGGCCAACCATCATCACCAGCAGCACCACGGCATAGCCGATCAGGCGTGGGCGCAGCATGTGGGTTTTCTGCCCTGACAGGTTGTGCTCGGTGGTGTAGCTGATCAGCCCTTTGGGGTAGTTCATCTTGTCCATGATGCTGTCGCAGGCGTCGATGCAGGCTGCGCAGCCAATGCACTCGATCTGCAAGCCGTCACGGATGTCGATGCCGGTGGGGCAGACCTGCACGCACATCGTGCAGTCGATGCAGTCACCCAGGCCTTGGGCTTTGTAGTCGGCATCTTTTTTACGTGGGCCACGGGTTTCGCCACGGCGCGGGTCGTAGGACACGATCAGTGTGTCCTTGTCGAACATCACGCTCTGGAAGCGTGCGTAAGGGCACATGTATACGCACACCTGCTCGCGCAGCCAGCCGGCGTTGCCGTAGGTGGCAAGGGTGAAGAAACCGACCCAGAAGTAGGCCCAGCCATCGGCTTGGCCTGTGAAGAATTCGATGACCAGTTCACGGATCGGCGAGAAGTAGCCGACGAAGGTCATGCCGGTGACGAAGCCGATCAGCAGCCACAGGCTGTGCTTGGCGAACTTGCGCAGGAACTTGTTGCCGCTCATGGGCGCTTTGTCGAGCTTCATGCGCTGGTTGCGGTCGCCCTCGGTGACCTTTTCGCACCACATGAAGATCCATGTCCACACGCTTTGCGGGCAGGTGTAGCCACACCACACTCGGCCGGCGTAGACCGTGACGAAGAACAGGCCGAAGGCGGCGACGATGAGGATGCCCGAGAGCAGGATGAAGTCCTGCGGCCAGATGGTGGCGCCGAAGATGTAGAACTTGCGCTCTGGCAGGTTCCACCACACGGCCTGGTGGCCGCCCCAGTTCAGCCAGACGGTGCCGAAGTACAGCAGGAACAGCACCGCACCGCCAGCCATGCGCAGGCGGCGGAACAGGCCGGTGAAGGCGCGGGTGTAGATTTTCTCACGGGAGGCGTAGAGGTCGACGGAATCCTTCCCTTTGTTGGCAGGCGGGGTGACGTCATGTACCGGAATTTGCTTGCTCATCATCAAGTCCCACGGCAGTGGAGAAACGCCGCGGCCAGTGCGTGCCGGCCGCAGTCTCGCGCAATCTGCTAGCGCTCTGCGGTCCATGATACGCCGCTGATGGCGGTATGGGGCCGCACTGCGACCTTTAGTCGCGTTGGGTTCGTGGTGTGAAACGTGTTATGGCGGGTGTCAATTGATCCAGGTCATCAGGTGGTGCATTTGCTAGCCTCTTCGCGGGTTTACCCGCGAAGAGGCCAGGCCTGCTTACTCAGCCTTGGCCGGTGCCTGGTCCTGGTGCGACAGGCTATACACATAAGCCGCCAGCAGGTGCACCTTGTCGTTACCCTGCATCTGCTCCTGGGCCGGCATCTGCCCCTGGCGGCCATAACGGATGGTCTGCTGCAACTGGGCAAAGCTCGAACCGTAGATGAACGCCTGCGGGTGGGTCAGGTTCGGCGCGCCCATGGCTGGCGTACCCTTGCCTTCCGGCCCGTGGCAGGCCACGCAGTTGGCGGCGAAGATCTTCTGCCCGTTCTCGGCATCGGCCTTCGCGCCTTCCGGCAGCGTGCGGCCATCAAGCTTGCTGACCACGAACGCGGCCACGTCGGCCACACCCTGTTCACCGATCACCTCGGCCCAGGCCGGCATCACGCCGTGGCGGCCGCCCATGATGGTGGTCTTGATGGTGTCCGGCTCGCCGCCCCAGCGCCAGTCGTTGTCGGTCAGGTTGGGGAAGCCGAAGGCACCCTTGGCGTCGGAGCCGTGGCACACCGAGCAGTTGGAGGCAAACAGCCGTGCGCCCATTTTCAGCGCCTGCGGGTCCTTGGCCACTTCCTCCAGAGGCATGGCGGCGAACTTGGCGAAGATCGGCCCGAAGCGGGCGTCGGCCTTGGCCATTTCCTTTTCCCACTCGTGCACGCCGGTCCAGCCTGGCTGGCCGTTGGAAAACTCGGTCTGCTTGTCGTTATCCAGGTACGAGTAGCCCGGCAGGATGCCTTTCCAGTTGCCCAGGCCCGGGTACAGCACCAGGTAGCCGAGGGCGAAGATGATGGTGCCGACGAACAGCCAGAACCACCACTTGGGCAGCGGGTTGTCGTACTCCTCAATGCCATCGAAGGCATGCCCGACGGTTTCGTCGGTAACCTCTTCGCGCTGGCCCTTGCGGGTCGACAGCAGCAGCCAGGTCAACGAGAAGATGGTGCCCAGGGTCAGGACGGTAACGTACAGACTCCAGAAGGTTGTCATTGTTTTTTGCTCCCAGAAGCTTTTGCGTGCTCGACGTGCCGGCTGGCCTCGGGGGCATCCGCGAAGGGCAGTTGGGTCGCTTCGTCGAAGTCCTTTTTACGCCGTGGGTTGAACACCCACAGCGCCAGGCCCACGAAGGCCACCATCACCACGACGGTGCCCAGGCCGCGAATCATCCCGATATCCATCAGCGTCACCGTTTGCTCTTGATGATGGTGCCAAGACCTTGCAGGTACGCGACGATGGCGTCCATTTCGGTCTTGCCCTTGACCGCATCACGTGCGCCGGCGATGTCGGCGTCGGTGTACGGGGTGCCGAGTGTGCGCAGTACTTCCATCTTCTTCGCGGTGTCCTTGCCGTCGAGTTTGTTCTCGACCAGCCACGGGTACGACGGCATCTTCGATTCCGGTACCACGTTGCGCGGGTTGTACAGGTGCGCGCGGTGCCAGTCATCGGAGTAGCGGCCACCGACGCGGGCCAGGTCCGGCCCGGTACGCTTGGAGCCCCACAGGAACGGGTGGTCCCACACGCTTTCACCGGCCACCGAGTAGTGGCCGTAGCGCTCGGTTTCGGCGCGGAACGGGCGGATCATCTGCGAGTGGCAGCCCACGCAGCCTTCGCGGATATAGATATCGCGGCCTTCCAGCTCCAGCGCGGTGCGCGGCTTCATGCCTTCGACCGGTTTGTTGGTGACGTCCTGGAAAAACAGCGGGACGATCTGGGTCAGGCCACCGACGCTCACGGCGATGACCATGAAGAAGGCCAGCAGGCCTATGTTCTTCTCGACGGCTTCATGCTTCATCAGTGCGCTCCCACAACGACGATCTTGGCGGCTTCCTCAGCCTGTGCCGGGTTGGCGGCACGTACGGTACGGAACACGTTGTAGGCCATCAGCAGCATGCCGGTGGCGAAGAACGCACCGCCCAGGGCGCGGACGATATAGCCAGGGTGGCTGGCCTGCAGGGCTTCGACGAACGAGTAGGTGAGGGTGCCGTCATCGTTGATGGCGCGCCACATCAGGCCTTGGGTGATGCCGTTGACCCACATCGAGGCGATGTACAGCACGGTACCGATGGTGGCCAGCCAGAAGTGCGCGTTGATCAGGCCAACGCTGTGCATCTGCTCGCGGCCGTACAGGCGCGGGATCATGTGGTACACCGCACCGATCGAGATCATCGCTACCCAGCCGAGGGCGCCGGCGTGGACGTGGCCGATGGTCCAGTCGGTGTAGTGCGACAGCGAGTTTACGGTCTTGATGGCCATCATCGGGCCTTCGAAGGTGGACATGCCGTAGAACGCCAGCGACACCACCAGGAAGCGCAGGATCGGGTCGGTGCGCAGTTTGTGCCAGGCACCGGACAGGGTCATCATGCCGTTGATCATGCCGCCCCAGCTGGGTGCCAGCAGGATGATCGACATCACCATGCCCAGCGACTGCGCCCAGTCAGGCAGGGCGGTGTAGTGCAGGTGGTGCGGGCCGGCCCAGATGTACAGGGTGATCAGCGCCCAGAAGTGCACGATGGACAGGCGATACGAGTAGATCGGCCGCTCGGCCTGCTTGGGTACGAAGTAGTACATCATCCCCAGGAAGCCGGTGGTGAGGAAGAAACCTACGGCGTTGTGGCCGTACCACCACTGGATCATCGCGTCGGTGGCGCCGGAGTAGGCCGAGTACGACTTGAACAGGCTCACCGGCAGCGAGATGTGGTTGACGATGTGCAGCATCGCGGTAACCACGATGAAGGCACCGTAGAACCAGTTGCCGACGTAGATGTGCTTGGTCTTGCGCTTGACGATGGTGCCGAAGAACACCAGCCCGTAGGTGACCCAGACGATGGCCAGCAGGATCGCCAGTGGCCACTCGAGCTCGGCGTATTCCTTGGTGGTGGTGTAGCCCATCGGCAGGGTGATCAGTGCACCGACGATCACTGCCTGCCAACCCCAGAAGGTGAAGGCGGCCATGCTGTCGGAGATCAGCCGGGTCTGGCAGGTGCGCTGCACCACGTAGTAGCTGGTGCCGAACAGCGCACAGCCCCCGAAGGCGAAGATCACCAGGTTGGTGTGCAGCGGGCGCAGGCGGCCGAAGCTGGTCCAGGGTAGGTCCAGGTTCAATTGCGGCCATACCAGCTGCGAGGCGATGAAGACGCCGAGGCCCATGCCAAGGATCCCCCAGACCACCGTCATGATGGCGAACTGGCGGACGACCTTATAGTTATAAGCAGTCGGACTGATTGCTGTGCTCATTCTAAGGTTCCACGGTTTTAATGTTCTTGTTGGTCGAAAAATCGGCGCCAGTATTGATAACCACTTGGATTACCGCAACGCAACTTTGGTACGCCGACCCGTGCCCGAGCCCGTTCACTGATGTCCCGCAGTGATCGGGTCCGGGCGATTGTACACAAATAAATATTTGTAATGTGTACCGTTTTTCACCTTTTTCTGATCGATCGGTCAAGCTTTTTATCGGGACGGCGACAGGCTATGCGCCGCGTCTGCTTCGGTCCTTTCGGCGCGAAGCCCACTGAGGCAACAAGCTTAGTTCTGTTCGGAGGGGGTGCAAGGGAGGGGTGGAGCGGGGAGAGGGGCTGCTGCGCAGCCCATTCGCGGGTAAACCCGCTCCCACAGGTCAGGCGCAACCTTCAAATGTGGCGCAGTACCGGTGGGAGCGGGTTCACCCGCGAAGGGATGTTACTTGGCTGTCAGCTCTGGCGAAGCTTGATCCTGCGACAGGCTGTACACATACGCCGCCAGCAGGTGCACCTTGTCGTTGCCCTGGGTCTCGGCCTGCGCCGGCATCTGCCCCTGGCGGCCATAGCGGATGGTCTGCTGCAACTGGGCAAAGCTCGAACCGTAGATGAACGCCTGCGGGTGGGTCAGGTTTGGCGCGCCCATGGCTGGCGTACCTTTGCCTTCCGGCCCGTGGCAGGCCACGCAGTTGCCGGCGAAAATCTCCTTGCCCTTGGCCGGATCGGCCTTGGCGCCTTCCGGCAGGCTGCGGCCCTCCATGCTGGTCAGCACGAACGCGGCCACATCAGCCACGCCCTGCTCGCCGATCACCTCGGCCCAGGCCGGCATCACGCCGTGGCGGCCGTTCATGATCGAAGCCTTGATGGTTTCCGCTTCACCACCCCAGCGCCAGTCCTTGTCGGTGAGGTTGGGGAAGCCAAAGGCACCCTTGGCGTCCGAGCCATGGCACACCGAGCAGTTGGAGGCAAACAGGCGGCTGCCCATTTTCAGCGCCTGTGGGTCCTTGGCCACTTCTTCCACGGGCATGGCCGCATACTTGGCGAAGATCGGCCCGAACTTGGCGTCGGCCTTGTCCATTTCCTTCTGCCATTCGTTGGCGCCGGTCCAGCCATTTTCATAGCCCGGCAGAATGCCTTTCCAGTTGCCCAGGCCCGGGTAGAGGATCAGGTAGCCGACCGAGAACACCAGGGTGCCGACGAACAGCCAGAACCACCACTTGGGCAGCGGGTTGTCGTACTCCTCGATGCCGTCGAAGCTGTGGCCCATGGTCTGGTCGGTGGTGTTGTTGCTCTGGCCCTTGCGGGTGGCGAGCAGCAGCCAGGTCAGGCCAATCAGGCTGCCGATGGTCAGTACGCTGATGTACGTACTCCAGAAGGTGGTCATTGCCCGTTACTCCTAATGGCAGCAGGTTCCTGCCCGGCAGGGGGCAGGCGGTCGTCGACGAAGGGCAGCAGGCGCGCTTCGGCGAAATCACGGTCGCGGCGGCGGTTGAATACCCACAGGGTGAGGCCGATGAAAGCGATCATCACCACCAGGGTGCCCAGGCCGCGGATCATGCCGATGTCCAGTTCCATCGCACTTACCTCTTGTTCTTGATCGCGGTGCCAAGCACCTGCAGGTAGGCGACCAGCGCGTCCATCTCGGTCTTGCCCTTGACCGCGTCGCGGGCCCCGGCAATGTCGTCGTCGGTGTACGGCACGCCGAGGGTGCGCAGGGTGCGCATCTTGGTATCGGTGTGGCTGTTGTCGACCTGTTGGGCGACCAGCCACGGGTACGACGGCATCTTCGACTCCGGTACCACGTTGCGCGGGTTGTACAGGTGCGCACGGTGCCAGTCGTCCGAGTAACGGCCACCGACCCGGGCCAGGTCCGGCCCGGTGCGTTTGGAGCCCCACAGGAACGGGTGGTCCCACACGCTTTCACCGGCAACCGAGTAGTGGCCGTAGCGCTCGGTTTCGGCGCGGAACGGGCGGATCATCTGCGAGTGGCAGCCCACGCAGCCTTCGCGGATGTAGATATCGCGGCCTTCCAGTTGCAGCGCGGTGTAGGGCTTCATGCCTTCCACCGGCTTGTTGGTGACGTCCTGGAAGAACAGCGGGACGATCTGGGTCAGGCCGCCGATGCTGACGGCGAACACCATCAGCAAGGCCAGCAGGCCGACGTTTTTCTCGATGACTTCATGTTTCATCAGGCAGGTCTCCTCAAGCCAGCTGGGCGTTCGCAGGGGCAACATCAAGTGCCGGCGAACGCACGGTGCGCCAGGTGTTCCAGGCCATCAGGAACATGCCGCTGAGGAAGATCGCACCGCCGACGAAGCGCACGATGAAGCCTGGGTGGCTGGCCACCAGGGTTTCCACGAACGAGTAGGTGAGCGTGCCGTCGCTGTTGACTGCGCGCCACATCAGGCCCTGGGCGATACCGTTGACCCACATCGAGGCGATGTACAGCACGGTGCCGATGGTGGCCAGCCAGAAGTGCGCGTTGATCAGGCCGATGCTGTACATGCGCTCTTTGCCGAACACTTTCGGGATGGTGTGGTACAGCGCGCCGATCGAGATCATTGCCACCCAGCCGAGGGCGCCGGCGTGCACGTGGCCGATGGTCCAGTCGGTGTAGTGGGACAGCGCGTTGACCGTCTTGATGGCCATCATCGGGCCTTCGAAGGTGGACATGCCGTAGAACGCCAGCGACACCACCAGGAAGCGCAGGATCGGGTCGCTGCGCAGTTTGTGCCAGGCGCCCGACAGGGTCATCATGCCGTTGATCATGCCGCCCCAGCTGGGTGCCAGCAGGATCAGCGACATCACCATGCCCAGCGACTGTGCCCAGTCCGGCAGGGCGGTGTAGTGCAGGTGGTGCGGGCCAGCCCAGATGTACAGGGTGATCAGCGCCCAGAAGTGCACGATCGACAGGCGATAGGAATACACCGGGCGTTCGGCCTGCTTGGGCACGTAGTAGTACATCATCCCCAGGAAGCCCGCGGTCAGGAAGAAGCCCACCGCGTTGTGGCCATACCACCACTGCACCATGGCGTCGGTGGCGCCGGCGTAGATCGAGTACGACTTGGTCAGGCTGACGGGCAGTTCCAGGTTGTTGACGATGTGCAGCATCGCCACGGTGAGGATGAACCCGCCGAAGAACCAGTTGCCCACGTAGATGTGCTTGGTGTTGCGCTTCATCAGCGTGCCGAAGAACACGATGGCGTAGCTCACCCAGACAATGGTGATCAGGATGTCGATCGGCCATTCCAGTTCGGCGTATTCCTTGGAGCTGGTGTAGCCCAGTGGCAGGCTGATTGCCGCCAGCAGGATCACCAGTTGCCAGCCCCAGAAGGTGAACGCGGCCAGGCCCGGTGCGAACAGGGTGGTCTGGCAGGTGCGTTGCACCGAATAATAGGAGGTGGCGAACAGCGCACAGCCGCCGAAGGCGAAGATCACCGCATTGGTATGCAGGGGGCGCAGGCGGCCGAAGCTGGTCCAGGGGAGGTCGAAGTTGAGGGAAGGCCAGGCGAGCTGGGCGGCGATGAAGACGCCGAGCCCCATCCCGACGATTCCCCACACCACCGTCATGATGGCGAATTGGCGGACCACCTTGTAGTTATAGGCGGTACTGCTGGTTGTGTTCATGTATGGGTTCCCATCCACGGTTATTTGGCAGGCTTTACAGCGAGGCAAGCATGATTAATGGGCAAAGTGCCGGTATTGACGGGGATCAATGGGCGAAGGTCGGAAATGTCCCAGGCTTGCGCTGCGATCTTCCGCAGGTTGAAGGTAAAGACGGCTACAAGGGCTGCCTGATCCTGGCCCATGGCGCAGGTGCGCCAATGGATAGCGGGTTCATGGACGAAATGGCGCAAAGGCTTGCGGCGCTTGGGGTAGCGGTAGTGCGCTTCGAGTTCCCGTACATGGCCGAGCGCAGGGTTGCTGGCGGCAAGCGGCCGCCGAACCCGCAGAAGGTGTTGCTGGAATGCTGGCGCGAGGTGTACCGGCAGGTGCGACCTTTGGTCGCGGGCAAGCTGGCGGTGGGCGGCAAGTCCATGGGCGGGCGCATGGCCAGCCTGTTGGCCGATGAGTTGGGCGCGGATGCGCTGGTGTGCCTGGGCTATCCGTTCTATGCGGTGGGCAAGCCGGAGAAGCCGCGGGTCGAGCACCTGGCTGGCTTGAAGACGCCGACGTTGATCGTGCAGGGCGAGCGCGATGCGCTGGGCAACCGCGAGGCGGTGGCGGGGTATGCGTTGTCGCCGGCGATCGAGGTGAGCTGGCTAGTGGCGGGGGACCATGACCTGAAGCCGCTGAAGGCCTCGGGGTTCAGCCATGAGCAGCATATGCAGGCGGCGGCTGAGAGGGTTGCTGCATTCCTGTCGAAATAGCGCTGGCCTCTTCGCGGGCTTGCCCGCCAAGAGGCCGGAACAGGCCGGCGCTTAGTCGCGGTACTCGCACAGGTAGGCGGTATCCACCTTCACCTGCAGCTGGAACTTGCTGTCAGCCGGTACATTGAACTTGTCGCCGGCTTTGAAGGTTTCCCAGTTGTCGCTACCTGGCAGTTTCACGGTCAGGGCACCGGAAACCACGTGCATGATTTCACGCTTGGCAGTACCAAACTCGTATTCACCCGGGGCCATCACGCCGACAGTGGCCGGGCCTTCTTCGCCCGCGAATGCGATCGACTTGACGGTGCCGTTGAAGTACTCGTTGACCTGGAACATGGGCGACTCCTGAAAAGGGGGGGATGAAAAAGGGCTGGCCAGTATGCCCAAGCCCACAGGCCCCGTCATCTGCTTTCAGGTGCTGTTCGCCGGTAGGCTCAACGGCAGCAACCGCGCCGTGTTGCGTGCATCTTCCAGGGCCCGGTGCTGCTGCCCGCAAAAGTGCATGCCGGCCAGTTGCAGGGCACCGTTCAGGCCGGCTGGGCGCTGCAGGTGGCGGGCCTTGGCAAAGCGCTGCTTGAGGTTGATGTGCGGCAAGGTGCGCAGCAGGCTGTCGAGCCCGTGCTGCTGCCACTCCTGGTGCAGTTGCTGGCGGTCGTAGTCGCCCCAGCTGACCCAGGCCTGCAACTGCCCACGGTGGTGCCCGAGCCAGCGCTCAAAGCTTGCCCATACCTCGCGAAAGGGCGCGGCACTGTCCACGCTGGCCTGGCTGATGTGGGTCAGCTCGCGGCAAAACGGGGTCAGCTGCGGCCGCCGCCGCGGCCGCACAAAACGCTGGAAATGGTCGACCTCGCGGCCTTCGCGGGTAACCAGGCTTGCGCCAATTTCAATGACTTCCATCTCTGTGACCGGCCACCCACCATCGTCGGTGGTGGCTTCCAGGTCGATCACCAACCAATGGCCCATACCAGGCTCCCTTGCAGATCCTGCTAGAGCGTAGCCAATGTGCGGGCATACGGCACCCCCTGGCATTTTGCCGCCTGCTTTGGCATAAAGAGCAGGAACCTGTAGTTGTGTCGCCTCCCGAAAACGCCTAGCTTAGACGGATCCAGGCATGAAACGTGATGAGTGTCCGTCTTGACTCCAGCGCCCCTCAAGGCCTTGTCCACCCTGATGCTGCTGGCCGTGACCTGGCTGGCGGTGCCGGCATGGGCTGCCGACGCGATCGAAGTCAGGGTTGGCGCTGCGCATTTCCCGCCCTATACCGTGCGCCCCGAGCAGGGTGCCGACACCGGCCTGCTGCCGCAGTTGGTCGAGGCGCTCAACCGTTTGCAGCAGGGCTACCACTTCGTCCTGGTGCCCACCTCCATCCAGCGGCGCTTTGGTGACTTCCAGCAAGGCCGCACCGACATGGCCATTTTCGAGAACCCGCAATGGGGCTGGCAGCAAATCGCCCACCAGACCGTGGACATGGGCCTGGAAGATGCCGAAGTGTTCGTTGCCCGCCAGGCCAACGGCCGTGACCAGCATTACTTCGACGACCTGAACGGCAAACGTTTGGCGCTGTTCAACGGTTATCACTATGCGTTCGCCGGCTTCAACCCCGACCCGGACTACCTGCGCAAGGCCTACAAGGCGACGCTTACCTATTCCCACGACAGCAACCTGCTGATGGTGCAGGCCGGCCGCGCCGACATCGCGCTGGTCACGCGCTCCTACCTCAGCGATTTTCTGGCCCGCAACCCGGCCAGCCGGGCGCAACTGGTGCCTTCGCAGCGCATCGACCAGGTCTATCACCACTACGCCTTGTTGCGCCCGGGTGCGCCTATTGGCGAGCAGTCGTTCGCCGGCCTGCTGCGAGACCTGCGCGACAGCGGTGAACTGGCGCGCATCTTCGAGCCCTATCGCATCATGGTCAGCGTGCCAAAGGACTAAATTCCCGTACCGCAGCAACGTTCTCAGCAGTGAGCCTTTTCTTCATTTGCGTGAGTCAAGCCCATGCCGTTCGATGCCGCTTCGCAGCCCCATTCACCGCCACGCTGGCGCAGCCTCAGTGCCGAGGAGGGCGACAGCTGGCTGAGCCTCACCCTTGAAGGCCGCCCGTTGATCCAGTTGCGCCTGGAGGCAGGCGCCACCTTGCATGTTCATCTTGAAAACCTTTGCCCCGAGCGCCCTTATCAGGCCTTGTGGGCCGCCTGCTATTGGCTGCTGTCGCGCGACACGGCCTGCCAGCGCCTGGCCTGGCATTTGCCCGAGGCGCAGCCACAAGCGTTGTCCAGTGGCCTGCTGCTGGCAGGTGAAAGGCCGGGTGAGTACCTGTGCGAGCGGGCGCTGTTCTGGCAATTGCCACAGCCTTGGCTGGGCGAGTCGGTCGCTGCGGTGTACCCGCAGCAGATGCACATCAGCAACGGCAAGCGCCACCCACGCCGCGCGCCCAAGCCGCGTGGCGAAGTGTACCGGCGCTACGATGCGCGCCTGGGCAGTTGGGTGTCGCTGCGTACCCTGGAGATCGAGCAGGACCTGGAGCGCTTCAACCGCTGGCAGAACAACCCGCGGGTAGAAGCTTTCTGGCAGGAGGGCGGCACACTTGCGCAGCACCATGAGTACCTGGACAAACTTGAGGCCGACCCGCATACCCTGACCTTGATTGGCTGCTTCGATGACCAGCCGTTTGCCTACTTCGAGGCGTACTGGGCCAAGGAAGACCGCATTGCGCCGTTCTACCCGGCCGATGACTACGACCGTGGCATCCACATGCTGGTAGGGGAGGAGAGCCATCGCGGGCCGCACAAAGTGGCCAGCTGGCTATCGGCGCTGGTGCATTACCTGTTCCTGGATGACCCGCGTACCCAGCGGGTAGTGGCCGAGCCACGTGCCGACAACGGCAAGATGATCGGCTACATGCATGACCAGTGCTTCCATTGCGACAAGGAGTTCGACTTCCCGCACAAGCGGGCGGCGCTGATGATCCTGGGGCGGGAGCGGTTTTTCGATAGATGCAAGCTGGCTTGATTTCGAGTTGGCTTCTTCGCGGGCTCGCCCGCTCCCACAGGAAAGACGTCGCACCTGAATTCGCGCCGTACCTGTGGGAGCGGGCAAGCCCGCGAAGAACGAAACGCTGTTGCTTCAGGCCTGCCGGTTGGCGGTCTTGCGGCAATGCACCAGCGCATCGCGGATCATGAAGTTGACCAAGGTGGGTGACACCCCCAGCTCCTTGGCAATGTCCTTCTGCGGCACGCCATGCAGGCGGTACATCTCGAAGGCATAGCGGGTGCGCTGCGGCAGTTCGTTCAGCGCTTCGGCAATGTCGTCCAGCGCGGCGAGGTTGATGTGGGTGGCTTCGGGTGAGGCGTTCTGGATGACCACGTTCAGGCCTTCCTCCTCACTGCCGGAGTACTTCAGCTCCATCGCTTGCTTGCGGTAATGGTCGATTGCCAGGTTGCGCACGATCTGGAACAGGTAGCTCAGCTGCGCCTTGAACGACGAGGTGATCTGCGGGGCGGCGCTGAGCCGGAAAAAGGCGTCCTGCACCACGTCTTCGGCGCGCGAACGGCAGCCGGTGATACGGGCAGCGATCTTGACCAGGATGCTGCGGTTGTCGACAAAGGCCTGCAGTAATGGTGAATCGCACTTACTTGTGGATAGTTGTTCCGCCATGGAAATCACCTTGTCACAGAGGGGAAAGGAGGCGCCCAAGGCTGGGAAGCTTCCTACGACGTGCGACAAATTATTCAGAATGATAATGATTGTCAAATACGAAACGTAATTAGTACCTGTATATTTCGGTTCTAAGATCGTAGTGTGAAACCGGTCACTTCTGGCCCCGTTCACCCCTGCGCAATCCCCTTTAATTTCTTTCCCCGCCCATCCGTTCCCCTGTGTACATCCCGGCCGCCGTGCACTGCCCGCCCACGTTCGCGGAGCAGCCGGCCCGCCCCAACCAGACACTGGCAGGAACACCCCATGACGGACGCCTTCGAACTCCCGCTCTCGCTGGTCCAGGCCCTGGCGCAACGCGCCGCGCAAACCCCGGACAGCATTGCCTTGCGCTTTCTGGCTGACGCTCCCGGCGAGCAGGCGGTGCTCAGCTACCGGGACCTCGACCAGCGCGCGCGTACCATCGCCGCCGCCTTGCAGGCCCGCGCCAGCTTCGGTGACCGTGCGGTGCTGTTGTTCCCCAGCGGCCCGGACTACGTGGCGGCGTTCTTTGGCTGCCTGTATGCGGGCGTGATCGCGGTGCCGGCCTACCCGCCGGAGTCCGCGCGTCAGCACCACCAGCAACGTTTGCTGTCGATCATCGACGACGCCGAGCCGCGCCTGCTGCTGACCATTGCGGCCCTGCAGGGCAATCTGCAGGGCCTGGAAGCCCTGGCAGCCGACAACGCCCCCGAACTGCTGGCGGTGGACGGCCTGGACCCGGCGCTGGCCGCAAGCTGGCGCGAGCCTGCGCTCAAGGGCGATGACATTGCCTTCCTGCAATACACCTCCGGCTCCACCGCGCTGCCCAAAGGCGTGCAGGTCAGCCATGGCAACCTGGTGGCCAACGAGCAGCTGATCCGTTGTGGCTTCGGCATCGACCTCAACCCTGACGACGTGATCGTCAGTTGGCTGCCGCTTTACCACGACATGGGCCTGATTGGCGGCCTGCTGCAGCCGATCTTCAGCGGCGTGCCCTGCGTGCTGATGTCGCCGGGCTACTTCCTGGCCCGGCCATTGCGTTGGTTGCAGGCCATCAGCGAATACGGCGGCACCATCAGCGGTGGCCCCGACTTCGCCTACCGCCTGTGCAGTGAGCGGGTCAGCGAGGCCGCGCTGGCCGGGCTCGACCTGAGCCGCTGGCGCGTGGCCTATTCCGGTTCCGAGCCGATCCGCCAGGACAGCCTGGCAACCTTCGCCGACAAGTTCCAGGCCTGCGGCTTCGACCCGCAGAGCTTCTTTGCCAGCTACGGCCTGGCCGAAGCCACCCTGTTCGTCAGCGGCAGCCGCCGTGGCCAGGGCATCGCCGCGCTGCAGCTGGATGCCGCAGCCTTCGCCGCCAACCGCGCCGAGCCGGGCGCAGGCAGCGTGCTGATGAGCTGCGGCTACCCGCAGCCCGGCCATGCGGTACGCATTGTCGAGCCGCAACAGCTGCACGTGCTGGGCGACAACCAGGTGGGTGAACTCTGGGCCGCTGGCCCGAGCATCGCGCTTGGTTACTGGCGCAACCCCGAAGCCAGCGCCCGTACCTTTGTCGAAATGGACGGCCAGACCTGGCTGCGTACCGGTGACCTGGGCTTCCTGCGTGACGGTGAAGTGTTCGTCACCGGGCGCCTGAAAGACATGCTGATCGTGCGCGGGCAGAACCTGTACCCGCAGGACCTGGAACAAACCCTCGAACGCGAAGTGGAGGTGCTGCGCAAAGGCCGGGTGGCGGTGTTTGCCGTCGAGCACCAGGGCGAGGAGGGCATCGGCGTGGCGGTGGAGATCAGCCGCAACGTGCAAAAGGCGATCAAGCCCCAGGACCTGATCAAGACCCTGCGCCAGGTAGTCGCCGACGCCTGCCGCCAGGCCCCGGCGGTGGTCCTGTTGCTGAACCCAGGCGCGCTGCCGAAGACCTCCAGCGGCAAGCTGCAGCGTTCGGCCTGCCGTCTGCGCATGGATGACGGCAGCCTGGACTGCTACGCCCGCTTCCCTGAAGTGAACGAAGTCGCTGCTGCCAATGCAACGGGTGATGAATTGCAGGCACGCATCGGCGCTGTGTGGCGTGACATTCTGAAGGTAGAGGCGGTGGCGGCAGACGACCACTTCCTGCTACTGGGCGGCAACTCCATCGCCGCCACCCAGGCTACTGCACGCCTGGCCGATGAGCTGGGTATCAACCTCAGCCTGCGCACGCTGTTCGAAGCGCCGCTACTGGCCGACTACAGCAAGGCCGTGGCCGCCATCATCGCCGCAGGCGGTGCACAGGCCGGGGCCATCGCTACCCTTGAGCGCGCCCAGGCACTGCCCCAGTCGCTGGCGCAAAACCGCCTGTGGCTGCTGTGGCAGCTGCAACCGCAATCGGCGGCTTACAACATTCCGGCCGGCCTGCACCTGCGTGGCGAACTGGATGAAAGCGCCCTGGAAGCGGCATTCCAGGCGCTGGTAGCGCGCCACGAGTCGCTGCGTACCGTGTTCAGTGAAGAAAACGGTCAGGCGTTGCAGCGCATCCTGCCACAGCAGCCGTTCAACCTGCATCGCCTGGACCTCGAAGGCCAGGTGCCCGAACAGGTCGCTGCCCAGCGTGAAGCCGAGGCCCGCCAGCCGTTCGATCTTGCCCAAGGCCCCTTGCTGCGCGTGACCTTGGCCCGCCTGGACGATGATGACCACCAGTTGTGGGTGACCCTGCACCACATCGTTGCCGATGGCTGGTCGCTGAACATTCTGCTCGACGAATTCGCCAAACTGTACGCCGCCCACTGCCAGGGCCTGGAGGCCAACCTGGCGCCGCTGACCCTGGGCTACGCCGACTACGGCAACTGGCAGCGTGAATGGCTGGCCGACGGCGAAGCCGAACGCCAACTGCAGTACTGGAAGGCACAGTTGGGCGATGAACTGCCGGTGCTCGACCTGTGCACCGACTACCCGCGCGCCAGCCAGCGCGACCACCGCGCGGCCCGCCTGAGCCTCAAGGTGCCAGCCAAACTCACCGAAGCGCTGAAAGGCCTGGCCCGCGAGCAACAGGCCAGCCTGTTCATGGTCCTGCTGGCCGGTTGGCAGGCGCTGCTGCACCGCTACAGCGGCCAGGCCGAGGTCCGCGTGGGCGTGCCCAACGCCAACCGCCCACGCCTGGAAACCCAGGGCATGGTCGGCTTCTTCATCAACACCCAGGTGCTACGCGCACAACTTGATGGCCGCCAGCCGTTCGCGCAGCTACTGGCCCAGGTGCGCCAAGCCACCCTGCAAGCCCAGGCCAACCAGGACCTGCCGTTCGAACAGCTGGTCGAAGCCCTGCCCGAAGCCCGCGAGCAGGGCCTGTTCCAGGTCATGTTCAACCACCAGCAACGCGACCTGTCGGCGCTGCGCCGCCTGCCTGGTTTGCTGGCCGAAGAGCTGGCCTGGCACAGCCGCGAAGCCAAGTTCGACTTGCAGCTGCACAGCGAAGAAGACCACCAGGGCCGCCTGAGCCTGGCCTTCGACTATGCCGCCGAGCTGTTCGACGCCAGCACCGTCAAGCGCCTGGCCCAGCACCTGCTGGCGCTGCTGGAGCAGGTGTGTGCCGCGCCGCAACGGGCGCTGGGCGAGGTGCAATTGCTCGACGAGCCAAGCCGCTTACAGCTGCTGAACTGGGGCCAGGCACCGATCGCGGCGCCACAGCGCCTGCTGGTCGAGCAGCTCAATGAGCAGGCACGCCTGACCCCGCAACGCACCGCCCTGGTCTGGGAGGGTGGCAGCCTGGACTACGCCGAGCTGCACCAGCAGGCCAACCGCCTGGCCCATTACCTGCGTGACAAAGGCGTCGGCCCCGACACTTGCGTGGCCATCGCCATCGAGCGCTCGCCGCAACTGCTGGTTGGCCTGCTGGCCATCCTCAAGGCCGGCGGCGCCTATGTGCCACTGGACGTCGATTACCCGGCCGAACGCCTGGCCTACATGCTCGCCGACTGCAACGCCGGCCTGTTGCTTAGCCACAGCAGCCTGCTGGGCAAGCTGCCGCAGGTCGACGGCGTCAGCGCCATCGCCCTCGACCAGCTGCACCTGGACAGCTGGCCCAGCCATGCCCCCGGCCTGCACCTGCACGGCGACAACCTGGCCTACGTGATCTACACCTCCGGCTCCACCGGCCAACCCAAAGGCGTGGGCAACACCCACGCGGCGCTGGCCGAGCGCCTGCAGTGGATGCAGGCCACCTATGTGCTGAACGACAGCGACGTGCTGATGCAGAAGGCGCCGATCAGCTTCGACGTGTCGGTGTGGGAGTGCTTCTGGCCATTGATCACCGGCTGCCGGCTGGTGCTCGCCGGCCCCGGCGAACACCGCGACCCGCAGCGCATCGCCGCACTGGTGCAGGCCCATGGCGTGACCACGCTGCACTTCGTGCCACCGCTGTTGCAGGTGTTTGTCCAGGAGCCGCAGGCGAGTGCCTGCAGCAGCCTGCGCCGGCTGTTCTCCGGTGGTGAAGCATTGTCTGCCGCACTGCGTGACCGGGTGCTGCACATGTTGCCGCAGGCGCAACTGCACAACCGCTATGGCCCGACCGAAACCGCCATCAACGTCACCCACTGGCACTGCCAAACCACGGATGGCGAGCGTTCGCCAATCGGTCGCCCGCTCGGCAATGTGCTGTGCCGCGTGCTGGATGATGAGCTTGAACTCACTGCGCCAGGTGTGCCGGGCGAGCTGTACCTCGGTGGCGCGGGCCTGGCCCGTGGTTACCTGGGGCGGCCGGGCCTTACCGCCGAGCGCTTCGTGCCCCAGGCCGACGGCAATGGCCAGCGCCTGTACCGCAGTGGTGACCGCGCCCGTTGGCAGGTGCAGCTTGAGGCCCTGGAATACCTTGGCCGTCTCGATCAGCAGGTAAAGGTGCGTGGTTTCCGCGTCGAGCCTGAGGAAGTGCAGGCCTGCCTGCTGGCGCAAGCCGGGGTAGAGCAGGCGCTGGTGTTGGTCCACAAGGACAGCGTCGGTGCGCAACTGGTCGGTTACTACAGTGGCAGCGCAGGGCCAGTCGAGTTGTTGGCCGTGCTGGCGGAACAATTACCGGCCTATATGGTGCCGACGCAGCTCATGCCGCTGGCGCAGATGCCACTGGGCCCCAGCGGCAAGGTCGACCGCAAGGCGCTGCCGGCCCCGGTGTGGCAACAGCGTGAACATGTCGCGCCGCAAACCGAGCTGCAGCAACAGGTCGCCGCTATCTGGCGCGAGGTGCTGAACCTGCCGCGTGTCGGCCTGCAGGACGACTTCTTCGCCCTCGGTGGCCACTCGTTGCTGGCCACCCAGATCGTTTCGCGCACCCGCCAGGCCTGCGACGTCGAGCTGCCGCTCAAGGCGCTGTTCGAAGCCAGCGAGCTGGGCGCGTTCTGTACCGAGATCGCACGCATCCGCGCCGCCGGTGAGCGCAACTTGCAAGGCGAAATCGCCCGCGTCGACCGCCGCCAGGCAGTGCCACTGTCGTACTCGCAGCAGCGCATGTGGTTCCTCTGGCAGATGGAGCCGGACAGCCCGGCGTACAACGTTGGCGGCATGGCGCGCCTGCGCGGCACCCTGCATGTGGACGCTTTCGAGCGGGCGCTGCAGGCGCTGATCGTGCGCCACGAAACCCTGCGCACCACCTTCCCCAGCATCGACGGCGTGCCATACCAGTGCGTGGCCGAAGACAGCGGCCTGCACCTCGACTGGCAAGACTTCAGCGCCTTGCCTGCCGATACCCGCCAGCAACGCCTGCAACAGCTGGCCGACGACCAGGCGCACCAGCCATTCGACCTGGAGCGCGGGCCGTTGCTGCGTGCCTGCCTGGTCAAGGCCGAGGAGCGCGAGCACTTCTTCGTGCTGACCCTGCACCACATTGTCACCGAAGGCTGGGCCATGGACATCTTCGCCCGCGAGCTGGGCGAGCTGTACGAAGCCTTTGTCGATGACCGCGAGTCGCCATTGGCACCGCTGCCGGTGCAATACCTGGACTACAGCGTGTGGCAACGGCAATGGCTGGAAAGCGGCGAGGGCGCCCGCCAGCTGGCCTACTGGAAGGACCGCCTGGGCGACGAGCACCCGGTATTGGCCTTGCCCGCCGACCGCCCACGGCCGGCCGTGCAGAGCCACCGTGGCGAGCTGTACCGCTTCGAACTCGACCCGGCGCTGGTCGCCCGCGTGCATGCTTTCAACAGCCAGCGCGGCCTGACCCTGTTCATGACCATGACCGCCACCCTGGCCGCCTTGCTGCACCGCTACAGCGGCCAGCGCGACTTGCGCATCGGTGCGCCGGTGGCCAACCGTATCCGTCCGGAAAGCGAAGGCCTGATCGGCGCCTTCCTCAACACCCAGGTGCTGCGCTGCGAGCTGGACGGGCAGATGACCGCCAGCGCACTGCTGGAACAGATGCGCCAGGCCGCCATTGAAGGCCAGTCGCACCAGGACCTGCCGTTCGACCAACTGGTGGAGGCCCTGCAGCCACCGCGCAGCAGCGCCTACAACCCGCTGTTCCAGGTGATGTGCAATGTGCAGCGCTGGGCCTTCCAGCAAAGCCGCAGCCTGGCCGGCATGCAGGTGGACTACCTGGTCAACGATGCCAGCGCCACCAAGTTCGACCTGTACCTGGAAGTGACCGACCTCGATGGCCGCCTGGGCTGCTGCCTGACCTATAGCCGCGACCTGTTCGACGAGCCACGCATCGCACGCATGGCCGAGCACTGGCAGCAACTGCTGGTCGGCTTGCTGGATAACCCGCAACAACGCCTGTGCGAGCTGCCGATGCTGAGCAATGCCGAGCAGCAGGTGCTGGTGGGCCAGTTGCAGGGCGAACACGATTTCGACCTCGACCAGACCCTGCACGGCCTGTTCGCTACCCAGGCGGCGCGCACGCCAAACGCCGGTGCCTTGACCTTCGCCGGCCAGCACATGACCTATGCCGAACTCGACCAGCAGGCCAACCGCCTGGCCCGCGCCTTGCGCGAGCGTGGCGTCGGCCCGCAGGTGCGCGTGGGCCTGGCGCTGGAGCGCTCGCTGGAAATGGTCGTCGGCCTGTTAGCCATCCTCAAGGCCGGCGGCGCCTACGTGCCGCTCGACCCCGAGTACCCGCTCGACCGCCTGCGCTACATGATCGAAGACAGCCGCATCTGCCTGCTGCTGAGCCAGCGCGAGTTGCTGCAAACGCTGGGCGACCTGCCTGAGGGTGTGGCGCGCTGGAGCCTGGAAGACGACGCTGCCAGCCTGTCGGCCTACAGCGATGCGCCGCTGGACAACCTCAACCTGCCGCAGCACCAGGCCTACCTGATCTACACCTCCGGCTCCACCGGCAAGCCCAAGGGCGTGGTGGTCAGCCACGGCGAGTTCGCCATGCATTGCCAGGCGGTGATCGCCGCGTTCGGCATGCGCAGTGATGACTGCGAGCTGCACTTCTATTCGATCAACTTCGACGCCGCCAGCGAACGCTTGTGGGTGCCGCTGCTGTGCGGTGCCCGCGTGGTACTGCGCGCCCAGGGGCAGTGGGGTGCCGAGGAAATCTGCCAGTTGGTACGCGAGCAGCAGGTGAGCATCCTTGGCTTTACCCCTAGCTACGGCAGCCAGCTGGCGCAGTTCCTGGGCGGTCAGGACGAGCAACTGCCAGTGCGCCTGGTGATTACCGGTGGCGAAGCGCTGACCGGCGAGCACCTGCAGCGTATTCGCCAGGCCTTTGCGCCGCAGCAGTTCTTCAACGCCTATGGCCCGACCGAGACCGTGGTCATGCCGCTGGCCTGCCTGGCGCCAGAGGTGTTGCCTGCCGACCTCGGCAGCGTGCCGATTGGCCGCGTCATTGGTAACCGCACGGCCTACATCCTCGACGAAGACCTGGCTTTGTTGCCACAGGGCGGCATTGGTGAGCTGTATGTCGGCGGTGCCGGCCTGGCCCAGGGTTACCACGACCGCCCAGGCCTCAGCGCCGAGCGCTTCGTCGCCGACCCGTTCAGCAGCGAAGGCGGGCGCTTGTACCGCACGGGCGACTTGGTGCGCCTGGGCACTGACGGCTTGGTCGAGTACGTCGGCCGTGCTGACCAGCAGGTGAAGATTCGCGGCTTCCGCATTGAGCTGGGTGAAATCGAGAGCCGCCTGCAAGCGCATGCCGATGTCGACGAAGCCGTGGTGCTGGCCCTTGATCTGCCAGGTGGCAAGCAACTGGTGGGCTACCTGGTGTGTAAACAGGCCTGCGCCGAAAGCGAGGCACAAAGCCTGCTGCGCGAAGCGGTCAAGGCCGATGCCCGCCAGCACTTGCCGGATTACATGGTGCCCGCGCACCTGGTACTGCTCGACAGCCTGCCACTGATGGGCAACGGCAAACTCGACCGCCGTGCACTGCCGTTGCCGGACCTTGAGCAGGCACGCCAGCAATACCAGGCACCTGGCAACGCGGTGGAAGCACAGCTGGCGCAGATCTGGCGCGACGTGCTCAACGTTGCCCAGGTTGGCGTGCAGGACAACTTCTTCGAACTGGGCGGCGACTCGATCCTGTCGATCCAGGTGGTCAGCCGCGCCCGACAGGCTGGTTTGCAGTTCACCCCGCGCGACCTGTTCCAGCACCAGACCATCCAGACCCTGGCGGGTGTGGTTCGCTACAGCGAAGCCGCCAGCAGCATCGAGCAGGGCCAGCTTCAGGGGCAGATTGGCCTGACGCCGATCCAGCACTGGTTCTTCGACAACGAAGTGCCGCAGCCGCAGCACTGGAACCAGGCGGTATTACTGGAGGCGCGCCAGCCGCTGGATGAAGCAGTACTGGAGCAGGCCCTGACCACGCTGGTGCAGCACCATGACAGCTTGCGCCTACGTTTCAGCGAGACCCGTGGCCGTTGGCAGGCCGAATACGCCCAGCCTGCTGCCGGGCAATTGCTGTGGACCGCCACTGTCGCCGACTTCGCCGATTGCCAGGCGCTGTATAGCGATGTGCAGCGCAGCCTCGACCTGCACCAGGGCCCGCTGCTGCGCGCCTTGCTGGTGCGAAACGGGCAGGGCAGCCAGCGCCTGTTGCTGGCGATCCATCACCTGGTGGTCGATGGCGTGTCCTGGCGCGTGTTGCTGGAAGACCTGCAGGCGCTGTACCGCGGCCAGCCACTGCCGGCCAAGACCCACGCCATGGGCGACTGGGCCGCGCGCTTGGCCAGCTACGCCGGCAGCGATTCGCTGCGCGACGAGCTGGGCTGGTGGCAAGGCCAGTTGGGCGGCGTGCGCCGCGAACTGCCGTGCGATCACCCGCAGGGCGGCAACTTGCACCGCCACGCCCATACCCTGGCCATCGGCCTGGATGTGGAGCAGACCCGGCAGTTGCTGCAACAGGCCCCGGCGGCCTACCACACCCAGGTCAACGACCTGCTGCTGACTGCGCTGGCGCGGGCCTTGTGCCGCTGGAGCGGCGACGAAGAAGTGCTGGTGCAACTCGAAGGCCATGGCCGCGACGGGTTGTTCGAAGACATGGACCTGACTCGCAGCGTCGGCTGGTTCACCAATGCCTACCCGCTGAGCCTGCGCCCGCTGCCAGGCGAAGACGACGCGGCGCGGGCCGGCTCGATCAAGCGCATCAAGGAACACCTGCGCCAGGTGCCGCACAAAGGCTTGGGTTACGGCGTGCTGCGCTACCTGGCGGATGACGCCGGGCGCGAGCAGATGGCGGCCTTGCCGCAGGCACGCATCACCTTCAACTACCTGGGCCAGTTCGACCAGCAGTTCGACAGCGCGGCAGTGTTCCAGCCGCTGGATGCCCCGGCCGGCCTGGCACATGACCTTGATGCACCGCTGCCCAACTGGCTGAGCGTCGATGGCCAAGTGTATGGCGGTGCCCTGCAGCTGCGCTGGACCTTCAGTGCCGAACGCTATGACCAACAGACCATCGCCAACCTGGCCGAAGCTTACCGCCAGGAGCTGCTGGCGCTGGTCACGCATTGCCTGGCCGAGGGCAATGGCAGCTTCACCCCGTCGGACTTCCCGCTGGCGCACCTGACCCAGCAGCAGATCGACGCACTGCCGGTACCGGCTGCACAAATCGAGGATGTCTACCCGCTGACGCCGATGCAGGAGGGCATGCTGCTGCACACCCTGCTGGAGCCGGGCACCGGCCTGTACTACATGCAGGACCGCTACCGCATCAACAGCGCGCTCGACCCCGAGCGCTTCGCCCAGGCCTGGCAGGCGGTGGTGGCGCGCCACGAAGCACTGCGCGCCTCGTTCAGCTGGAACAGCGGCGAAGCGATGCTGCAGATCATCCACAAACCGGGCAACCTGGCGGTCGACTACCAGGACTGGCGCGAGCTTGCCGACGATGCTCAGGAGCAGCGCTTGCAGGCCCTGCACAAGCAGGAACGCGAGGCCGGCTTTGCCTTGCTCTGCGAGGCACCGTTCCACCTGCGCCTGGTGCGCGTGGCGGACGAGCGCTACTGGTTCATGATGAGCAACCACCACATCCTGATCGATGCCTGGTGCCGCTCGCTGTTGATGAACGACTTCTTCGAGGTGTACCAGGCACTCGGCGAAGCCCGTCAGGCCAGGCTGCCGGTGCCGCCGCGCTATCGTGACTACATCGGCTGGTTGCAACGCCAGGGCCTGGACGACGCGCGTGCCTGGTGGCAGGCCAACCTGGCCGGTTTCGAACGGGCCACGGCGATCCCCAGCGACCGCCCATTGCGGCATGACCACGCCGGCAGCGGCATGGTCGTCGGCGATTGCTACACCCGTCTGCAAGCCAGCGACGGCGTGCGCCTGCGCGAACTGGCCCAGGCCCACCAGCTCACCGTCAACACCTTTGCTCAGGCGGCCTGGGCCCTGGTGCTGGCGCGCTACAGCGGCGACCGCGACGTGGCCTTTGGCGTGACCGTGGCGGGTCGCCCGGTGAGCATGCCGCAGATGCAGCGCACAGTCGGCCTGTTCATCAACAGCGTTGCCCTGCGTGTGCAGTTGCCGGTTGCCGGTGAGCGCTGCAGCGTGCGCCAATGGCTGCAGGGCCTGCTGCAAAGCAACATGGAGCTGCGCGAGTACGAATACCTGCCGCTGGTGGCGATCCAGGACTGCAGCGAGTTGCCCAAGGGCCAGCCGCTGTTCGACAGCCTGTTCGTGTTCGAGAACGCGCCGGTGGAAACCGCCGTGCTCGACCACGCTCAGCACCTGAACGCCAGCTCGGATTCCGGCCGTACCCACACCAACTTCCCGCTAACCGCGGTGTGCTACCCGGGCGATGACCTGGGCCTGCACCTGTCGTTCGACCAACGCTATTTCGACTACCCGACCGTCGAACGCCTGCTGGCCGAGTTCAAGCGCCTGCTGCTGGCGCTGGTGCAGGGCTTTGATGGTGAAGTGGGCGACCTGCCGTTGCTCGGCGCTGAAGAACAGCGCTTCCTGCTGGAAGACTGCAACCGCACCGAGCGGGCTTACCCGCTGGAGCAAAGCTACATCGCGCAGTTCGAAGCGCAAGTGGCCGCACATCCAGAGCGTACCGTGGCCCGCTGCCTGGAAGCCGCCTATGACTACGCCGGGCTGAACCTGGCGGCCAACCGCCTGGGCCATGCGCTGATCGCGGCGGGTGTGAACGTGGACCAGCCAGTGGCACTGTTGGCCGAGCGCGGTTTGCCGTTGCTGGGCATGATCGTCGGCAGCTTCAAGGCCGGTGCCGGCTACCTGCCGCTGGACCCGGGCCTGCCGGCAGCGCGCCTGCAAAGCATCATCCAGCTCAGCCGCACGCCGGTGCTGGTGTGCAGCGCGGCCTGTGCCGAGCAGGGGCGGCAGTTGTTGGCAGAACTGGAAACAGCGCTACGGCCGCAGTTGCTGGTTTGGGAGGAAACCCAGGCCAGCGCGGTTGCCAGCCACAACCCGGGCGTCCACAGCGGGCCGGAAAACCTTGCCTATGTGATCTATACCTCAGGCTCCACCGGCCTGCCGAAAGGGGTGATGGTCGAGCAGCGCGGCATGCTCAACAACCAGCTCAGCAAGCTGCCGTACCTGGCGCTGAGCGAGCAGGACGTGATCGCCCAGACCGCCTCGCAGAGCTTCGATATTTCGGTGTGGCAGTTCCTCGCTGCGCCGCTGTTCGGGGCCACGGTAGAGATTGTGCCGAACACCATCGCCCATGACCCGCAGGGCCTGCTGGCGCATGTGCAGGCCACTGGCATCACCGTGCTGGAAAGCGTGCCGTCGCTGATCCAGGGCATGCTGGCCAACGATCACCAGGCCCTCGACGGCCTGCGCTGGATGCTGCCGACCGGCGAGGCCATGCCACCGGAGCTGGCGGCGCAGTGGCTGCAGCGCTACCCCCGGATCGGCCTGGTCAACGCCTACGGCCCGGCGGAGTGCTCGGATGACGTGGCGTTCTTCCGTGTCGATGCCCAATCGACCCAAGGCAGTTACCTGCCGATCGGCACGCCGACCGATAACAACCGCCTGTACCTGTTCGGCGATGAGCAGACGCTGGTGCCGTTGGGTGCGGTGGGTGAGTTGTGCGTGGCAGGCACGGGTGTTGGCCGTGGTTATGTCGGTGACCCGGTGCGCACGGCGCTGGCGTTCATCCCGCATCCTTATGGTACGCCAGGCGAGCGCCTGTACCGCACCGGCGACCTGGCTCGGCAGCGTCCTGATGGTGTGCTGGAGTATGTCGGGCGCATCGACCACCAGGTGAAGATCCGTGGTTACCGTATCGAGCTGGGCGAGATCGAAGCCCGCCTGCACGAGCAGGCGGAAATCCGCGACGCGGCGGTGGGGGTGCAGGAGGGCGTCAACGGCAAGCATCTGGTTGGCTACCTGGTGGTGCATCAGGGCGTCAGTGCCGATGTCACGCTGCTGGAGCAGATCAAGCAGCGCCTGCGTGCCGAGTTGCCGGAGTACATGGTGCCATTGCACTGGGCTTGGTCCGACAGGCTGCCGCACAATGCCAACGGCAAGCTCGACCGCAAGGCCCTGCCGGCCATCGACATCGGTAGCCAGCACAACCAGGCCTACCAGGCGCCGCGTAACGAACTGGAAGAGGTATTGGCGGGTATCTGGGCTGATGTGCTGAAGGCCGAGCGGGTTGGGGTGCACGACAACTTCTTCGAGCTGGGCGGGCACTCGTTGCTGGCCACGCAGATTGCCTCGCGGGTGCAGAAGCAGCTGCAGCTGAACGTGCCGCTGCGGGCGATGTTCGAGTGCAGCACGGTGGTGGAGCTGGCGGTGTATGTGCAGGGGCTGCAGGGCAGTGCGCTGGATGACGACAAGGTCGACCGGCTGAGTGACCTGATGGCGGAGTTGGAGGGGCTGTAAAAACATGGCTTGGCCAAGTCACTGGTCCTTTTTCAAGCACGAATTTCAGCATGTCAGACCGATACGCGCTTCCAATCCACTCCGAAACTTGCGTGATGGCGGGAGGCGCGCTGCGGATGATGTCTGCGATGAGATCTTTTTAATTCGCGTAGCACAGCTTGCTGCGAGTCGAAACTGATATTTTTGTTAGTTGTTGGGTTTGTTGGATTTTCATATTGTGATTGTGCGTTCATAATTCATGATTGGAGATTTCAAGATGAAATATCGGATTCAGCTGGTAAAGAACGGTGGTTTGAAAGAGGTTCTTCACTTTGATGAAGAGGAATTGATTTGCAAATACTTTAATGTTGGTAACATTATTATGGATGAAAGTCGGGCGCAAAACGGGTCATCCGGTATGTTCAGGATTTTGTCCAAGAATTACACCTCTCGTTGGGTGAGCTTGGTAGATACTTGCTGGATGACGGTCGAAGAAGTAATCGAATCACAACAGTCAGACCTCTATGCCCAGATGCTTGCGCAGAAAGATTGATTTGATCGCTTTGATCGAGCGCCGCTGCGGCGCTCGAATTCCATGCCCTCAATCGTTTGCATCCAAGATTTATAAGGATGTCTGATACATTCAATCGTTGCCTTTAACTTCGTTTTCTACGTTGAGAGTATGCTGAGATCCAGCCGTTCAGGATTCTCCGATCAAGTCAGCACAGGCCGCTCTACGTGTACGATCCAGCGATGGACGAAGCGTTGTACGAGATCACCCCCGACTCTCGAACACATAACGATCATATATTCCCGGCATCTTCTGGAGAAGCATCCGCTCGCGGTAGGAATTCTGGAAGCCATTAACAACAACCTGCATAACAAAGGCCTGTCACTACGCGAGGGTACGATTGTGGTTGTCACGATCATCCATGGGCCTGGTCAGACCAAGCACAAGGAAGGCAAGCGCGATTCAGAGATGCATCAGGCGAAGAACGACAACCAGTACCATTTCGGCATGAAAGCCCAATCGGCGCGGATGCTGGATCGGGTATGGTGCATCACGCCTTGGGTTTTGCGGGGCGGCGCAAATCGGGCGCCGCCCGCATGGCGCTCGATCTCCGCGCCACAGCAAAACTCACGACATGCTCTATCGCTTGCCGAGAATCTTCCCCAGCATCTCCGGCCGCGGCGCGCCTTGCTGGCTTTGCAGATTACCCTGCTCATCCTGATAGAAAATCGCGGGGGTCGCCTGCAAGCCCATCTCTTCCATCAGCGCCATGTTTACCGCCAGCTTCTGCTGCACTGCCTCCGGCACCTGTTCCAGTGCCTTCAACGTACTGGCCTTGCCGGCCTTCTCATGCTGCTGCAGGGCCTTGGCCGGGTCTTTCGCTGCCAGCAGCGCCGCCGACTTGCCCGGGCTGTCCTCGCGGAGGATGCCGACCATGATATGGCGCAACTGCACCTTGCCCGACTCCACCCACGGCCGCGCCTGCTCCCAGAACATGTTGCAGTACGGGCAGTTGGGGTCGCTGAACAGGTACACCTTGCGTGGCGCATCATCCTTGCCGTCGGCGATCCACGCGGTTTTCTCCATCTTCGCCCAGATTTCCTTGCTCATCGGCGCATACACCAGCTTTTCCAGCGGCTCGGCGCTCAGGTCCTTGCCCTGTTCGTCGAACAGGCTGCCGACCAGCACATGCTTGCCGTCGGGGGTAAGGTACAAGGCCAGGCCGTTGTTCTGGTACTCGGCGGCGTAGCCGCGCAGGCCGTCGGGCGCGTCGAAGCTGCCCTTGATCACGGCGCCCTTGGCTTGCAGTTGCTGAACGGCCTTGGGCAGCTCTTCAGCCTGCAAGGTGGGGGCGGCCAGCAGGGCCAGGGACAGGGGCAGCAGTGCAGTCAATCGCATGTCAGTTTCCTTGTGAGGCAGGGGCGGGCGCGCTGGCCCGGTCGAAAGGTTCCAAGGCGTGGCGCAGGCTGGCCCGGGACAGCTCGCCGAGGTGGCTGCCGACCAGCCGCCCGTCGGCGTCGTAGAACAGTGTGGTAGGCAGGGCCATGGAGCCGACGCGCTGGGCCAGCAGGCCGGTGCCGTCGAACAGCACATGGCTCAGGCTCAGGCCGGTGGTGGCGAGGAAGGTGCTGACGTTTTCCGGGGTCTCGCCCTGGTTGACGAACAGGAAGGTCACATGCGGGTAGTCGCTTTGCGCCTGTTGCAGTACCGGCATCTCGCGCCGGCAGGGCGGGCACCAGGTGGCCCAGATGTTGATCACCAGTGGCTTGCCGCGGTAACTGTGCAGCGCCACCGGTTGGCCGCCGGCATTGCGCAGGCTCAGTTCGGGCAGCTCGGTGCCCTTGCTGTACAGGTGCCCGCCGAGGCTGGCCAGGCCCCAGAACAACGCGCCGCTGAACAGCGCCCAGCCCAACGGGCGGCGCAGGCCTGGGTGGCGCCAGCCCTGCCACAGGGCACCGAGCACGATGCCGGCCAGGCCCGACCAGAACAGGAAGCCGCCATCACGAATGTCGATGACCTGCACGGGGTCGTCCCGGTACATCGGCCAGTAGGCCAGCACGAAGCCGGCACGGGCGCACAGCAGGCCGATCAGGAACAGGTTGAACAGTGCCGATTCCGGGCTCTCGCCGCCACGCCGGGCGACCCACCAGCCAACCACGCTGGCGATCACCAGGGCACTGAGCATCAGCAGGTGGTTGAGGGCCATGGTCAGTGGCCCCAGGGTTACGGTCAGCATCAGCCTTGGCTCCTGGTCTGGGCCCAGTGTTGCTGGAACGCGGCCGCATCCACTTCACCGGTGATGCGCCGCGCGCGGCGCTCTTCGCCTTCCGGGCCGATCCAGATGATGCTGGGCGGGCCGGGTACCTGGTAGCGCTGCAGCAGGGCTTTGCTGGCCGGGGTGTCAGCGGTCACGTCCAGGCGCAGCAGGTGCACGCCGGCCAGGCCAGCCTGTACGTCGCTGCGAGCAAACACCTGTTTTTCCATGACCTTGCACGACACGCACCAGTCGGCATAGTAGTCGAGCATTACCCACTGGCCACGGGCCTTGGCCGCATCCAGCTCGCGTTGCAGGTCTTCGGGGTGGCTGACGGTGACAAAACTGTCTTCGGCGTGCTGACCGGTGGCTGGCGCAACACCGCCACCGGTGAACGGGCGCAGCGGCTGCCAAGGGTCGTCGCCACCCGCTGCCGCGCCTACCAGCAACAGGCCACCCCACAGGGCCCCCAGCAGCGGTACTGCACGCAACGCTGGCAGGCGCTGCAGGGCCGGCCAGGCGGCCCAGGCCAGGGTAATCAGCAAGGCGCCGCACAGGGCCAGCAGCAAGGTTGCGGGCAGCAGGCTGCGCACGGTGTACAGCGCCATGCCCAGGAACACGAAGCCGAACACGCCCTTGACCCGGTTCATCCAGGCGCCCGGGCGCGGCAGGTAGCGGTTGCCCAGGGTCACCAGCAACAGCAGCGGCACGCCCATGCCCAGGCCCAGGCTGAACAGCACCAGTGCACCCTGCAATACGTCGCCGCTCTGGGCAATGTACAGCAATGCGCCTGCCAAAGGCGCGGTCATGCACGGGCCCATCAGCAGGCCGGACAGCGCGCCGAGCAGCGCCGCGCCATACAGGTTGCCGCCACGGGTGCCTTGCCCGGCGCGATCAAGGCGGTCACGCAGGGCGGCGGGCAGTTGCAATTCGAAGGCGCCGAACATCGGCAGGGCCAGCAGCACGAACAGCGCCGCCAGGCTGCCCAGCAGCCAGGGTTGCTGTAGCCAGGCCTGCAGGCTGGCGCCCAGCAGCGCGGCGACCACACCTAGGGCGGCGTACACCAGGGCCATGCTCAGCACATAAACCCCGGCCAGCAGCCAACCGCGCCGGGCACTGGCGCCATTGCCCAGCACCAACCCGGCGAGGATCGGCAGCATCGGCAGCGAGCAGGGGGTAAAGGCCAGCAACAGGCCAAGGCCGAAGAACGCCAGCAGGCTCCAGGCCAGGTGGCCTTGTTGCAGGCCGCTGGCCAGGGCTTGATCGCTGGCTTGTTCGGCCGCAGGCGCCACACTGCCGCCCAGGTCGATCAGCGTGGTTTGCGGCGGGTAGCACAGGCCGGCGTCGGCACAGCCCTGCCAGCCCAGGCGCAACTGGCCCTGGGCATTGGCGGGGAGCAACAGCTCAAGCTGGTCGCGGTACACCGCACTGTCGCCGAAGAACTCGTCATGGTGGTTGAGTGCCGCCGGCAGTTGCGGGTGCTGTTCGGCAGGCAGGCCGTCGAACTTCAGGCGCTTCTGGTACAGGTAGTAGCCAGGTTTGATCTGGAAATACAGGCGCATCTGGCCGTCGGCCTGGCGGTCGTGGCTTAGCACGAAAGCCTGGTTTACCGGCAGGAATTCGGGTTTTACATCGAATGGATTGGCCTGCAACGGGCCGGCCAGAATCAATGTCAGGAAGAGCAAAAGTACGCGCATGTCTTCGCCTTGGCAGATCTCGGAATGGGGCCATGCTGGCTGGGGTCGATTAACCCAAGGTTAACCCTTTCCTGCGGATACAAAGTCCTGCTGCCCGCACGTCGGCCTAGACACACTGAGACATATTGTCGGCTTGACTTTGCCTATGCCCATATTCTTGTTGTAAAGTTGACGCACAGGTCAGTTTTTACTGACTCGCGTGACAAGGTTCTCACCCTTCCGAGTCCCCCGCACAAGAATCAAAAAATGGGCAGACCCCCTGCTGCCCAGAGGATCAAGCATGTCCAACCGTGATATTTCCCGGCGCGCCTTCTTGCAAGGTGGCCTGATCGCTGGTGTCGGCGTAACCATGGCGCCACTTGGCAGCCAGGCCTTCGCCGCGCTGATGGAGGAACGCGTCACCACCGCGCCGCAAAAGTGGATGAACCATGACGGCAAGGCGCGGTTCCGCAACGACGCGCTGTCCAAGGTCTGCGGCGACAAGGTGTTCGCCCGCGACATCCGCGCCAAGGACATGCCCGGCTGGCCGGCGCAGCAGGGCCATGCGCTGCTGCTCAAGGCGACCAAGGCCGACCGCATCTATGCCGGCCATGACCTCAGCCTGCTTGGCGCCGACCTGCAGCCGGACCGCATCGTCACTGCCGCCGACCTGGAGCGGGACGGCATCGCCTGGCCCGAAGCCCACTCGCCCGACCCGCTGCTGCCGCCCGGCAAGGTGCCGATGTTCATCGGCCACCCGGTGGCGATCCTGATCTGGCACGATTTCGAGCGCTTTCGCCAGGCCAAGCGCAAGCTGCAGTTCAACGACCAGGCGATCCGTTACGGCGCCCAGGCGCCGCTGTACCAGCGCGACCCTTACGGCAGCTTCCGCTTCGTGCGTGTGGGCGGCGCCACGCCGTTCGACGACGATGAATTCTCCAGCCTGAAGAATTCCATGCTGTTCCCGACCATCCTCAACCGCAAACCGGTGTGGTCGAAGGAGCCCAACCAGCACGGCGACCTGACCGAGCAGGGGCTGTTTTACGCCAAGCGCATGGCCGAGCAGCTGGACAACCCGCCCGAGGGTTGGCTGGTGTTCGACGAGCGCTACAAGACGCCGTCCATCGAACCTGCCGCGCTGGAGCCGGACAACGGCAACGGCTGGTACGACCCGGCCAGCGGCACGCTGCACTTCGTGGTTGCCACCCAGTGCCCGTTCGAAGTGGCGCAGGAATGCGTGCACATGATCAAGCCGTCGCGCTTCGCCCTGAACACGCTGAACATGCACCCGGGCTACACCGTGGGCTACGGCTCGAAAGACAACAATATCTTCGTCTTCTACGCTGCCGTGGCCGCGCTGTACGGTGCAGGCGTACCGATCCGCCTGGCCAACGACCGCTACGAGCAGTTCCAAAGCGGCATCAAGCGCCACGCCTTCGATATCCGCTACCAGCTGGCGGTGGACAAGCAGGACAACAGCTTCAAGATCTTCCGTGCCGACATGAGCTGCGACGGCGGCGGGCGCATCAACTACAGCCCGTCGGTGGCTGCGGTGGGTGCCACCGCAGCGCAGTCGATCTACTACATGCCGCAGAACGACCTGTCAGTTACCGCCTACCATTCGCGTGGCGTCGAGGCCGGCTCCATGCGCGGCTATGGCACCCTGCAGACCATGGCTGCCACCGAAATGATGGTCGACGAGATCGCCGGCCGGCTGGGCGTCGATGCCATCGACCTGCGCCGCGCCAACGCACTGAAATCGGGCATGAAGAACACCCAGGGCGCGGTCCCGGCCGGTGCCCTACGCCTGTACGAGATCCTCGACAAGGCCGCCGTGCACGACTGGTGGCGCAACCGCGAGGCGCGCAAGCAGCAGATGGACGCGCAGGACCCGGACCACTGGTACGGCGTGGGCTTTGCCATCTGCCAGAAGGACTTCGGCACCGGCTCTGAAGCGCCCATGGCCAGCGTCGAGTTCAACCGCGACGGGCGCATCAGCCTGCGCCACATCGGCACCGAGCTGGGTACCGGCATGTCCACTTCGCAGGCCTTGGTGGTCAGCGATTTCCTTGGCCGCTCGGCCGACGCAATACAGACCGCAGTCACCGAATGGCCAGAGCTGCAACTGACTACCAGCGGCAACCCTTACCTGATCAGCCAGCCCGAGCAGGACGCCGCGCTGCGTAACCCGCGCTGGGTCGGCAAGCTGGCGTCGCCTTCGTCGGCGACCAACTCGGCGTTCTATTTCAGCCATGCTACCCGCGAAGCGGCGCGGGTGCTGTTCAACCACGGCCTGTGGCCGGCGGCCATGGCCATCTGGAGCCAGGGCCCGTATGGCGGCCAGGCCAACCCGCTGGTGGTGCGCCGCGAGAACGCGGTGTGGGTTAACGGTGAGCTGACCGGCAACGGCCTGGCGCCGATCCCGTTCGCCCAGCTGGCGCAGAAGGCCCACGACATGGGTCTGGTTACCGGTGTGAGCGTGCATGGCTTCAACCGCTGGAGCTGGGCCGAGGCCGACTTCGTCATCGACGGCGTGCGCGAGCGTTTCCCGCTCGACGCGGTGGCGGTGAAATACGGCGATGGCGCGGTAAACGCCAAGAAAGCGCAGATGAGCAGCCACGGCTACCACCTGCTCGACCGGCAGAACGCCGCCTACCCTGACACCCAGCTGAACAACGCCATGGTTACCTACTACAGCCCGGTGGCGACCATTGTCGAAGTCAAGGTCAACAAGGGCACCCATGAGGTGCAGGTGCTCAACCACCACAGCTGGGTCGAGTGCGGCCGGGTGCTGGTGCCGGAGTTGGTCAAGGGCCAGCTCGAAGGCGGTATCGCCATGGGCATCGGCCACGCGCTGACCGAAGAAATGCCGCTGTACGAGGGCGGGCCCGGGGAGGGCGACTGGAACTTCAACCGCTACCGCCTGCCGCATGCGCGCGACGTGGCGGTGTGGCAGCAGACCAGCGAAATTCTCCCGCCGTTGTCACCGACCGACCCGTCCAAGGGCATCGCCGAAGTGGTGATGATCCCGGTTGTCGGTGCCATCGGCAATGCCGTCGCGCATGCCATCGGCAAGCGCGTGCGCGATCTCCCCATCACCCCAGCCCGTATCAAGGAGGCCCTCAATGGCTAACCGTCCACTGCAACTGACCCTCAACGGTCAACCGGTCGGCCCGGTCGAGGTCCCCGCTGACCTGGCGATGATCGACTACCTGCATGAACACCAGAACCTCACCGGCTCGCGCCTGGGCTGCGGCCAGGGCATCTGCCATGCCTGCGTGGTAATCGTCGACAACCCCGACGGCACCAGCGAGGAGGTGCGCACCTGCATCACCGGCGCCCACTACTTCGAAGGCAAGAAGGTGCGCACCATCGAAGGCCATGCCAAGCAGGACGAGGCCGGCAACCTTAAGCTGAACCCGATCCAGCAGAAGTTCGTCGACCTGTTCGCCTTCCAGTGCAGCTACTGCGCACCAGGCTTCGTCAACGCCGCCACCGTGCTGGTGGAAACCGCCCAGCGCCAGCCGCTGAAGAAGAGCGAGGTGGAGGCGCGCATCGAGGCCAGCCTGGGCCACCACATCTGCCGCTGCACCGGCTATGTGCGGTACTACGACGCCACCCGCACGGTGCTCAACGACCTCGGCCTGGTCAAGGAGGGTTGAGCATGGGCTTCGTACGTAGCGCATTGGCGCTGGCCCTCGGCGTTGCTGTCACGTCGGCTGCCCTGGCGGCCGACGAGGCGCAGGTCAAGCGCGGTGAATACCTGGCCCGCGCGGCCGACTGCATGGCCTGCCACACTGCCGAAGGCGGCGCGCCGTTTGCCGGGGGCCTGCCGATCCATTCGCCATTCGGTACCATCTATGGCAGCAACATCACCCCGGACAAGCAGTACGGCATCGGCAACTACAGTGCCGACGAGTTCTTCGCCGCGGTCACCGAGGGCAAGCGCAAGGACGGCGCCAACCTTTACCCGGCGATGCCGTATACCTCGTACCACCTGATCAAGCGCGAAGATTCGGATGCGATCCTCGCCTACCTGATGACCATCCCGCCGATCAACCGCCCGGCACCACAGACTGCACTGAGCTTCCCGTTCAACGTGCGCCTGGGGCTCAGCGGCTGGAACATGCTGTATGGCAAGAGCGTGCAACTGCAGCCAACCGAAGGCAAAAGCCCAGCCTGGCAGCGCGGCCAGTACATGGTCGAGGTGATGGGCCATTGCGGCGAGTGCCATACCCCGCGCAACCCGATCGGTGCGCTGCAGCAGGACCAACGCCTGAGTGGTGGCCTGCTGGGTGGCTACCTGGCGCCGAGCCTGCTGGCCCAGGACCTGGCCGAGCGCGGCTGGACCCAGCCAGACCTGACCACCTTCCTCAAGCACGGTATCAGCGCCCAGGGCAGCATGTTCAACGAGATGTTCCCGGTGGTGCACCACAGCACCCAGCACCTGGAAGACGCCGACCTGGCGGCCATGGCCACCTACCTGCTCGGCGACCAGCCACCGCCGGCCAAGGCCATCCAGGCGGTTGCCCTGGAGCAGATGAGCGACAGCGCCAAGCGTGGCCACCAGCAGTACCTGAACGTCTGCGCCGGCTGCCATGGCGTCGACGGTGAGGGCAAACCGCACATCGCCGTGGCCATGCGCGGTAACACGGTGCTGCGCCAGGGCGACTCGCGCAACCTGGTCAAGGTCATCCGCGAAGGCATCCGTGAACAGCAGTTCACCGGTTTCGAGCGCATGCAGCCGATGCCGGGCTTTGCCGGCAAGCTCGATGACCAGCAAGTGACGGATATGGTCAACTACCTGCGCCAGGCCTGGGGTGGATTGCCCGGTGACCTGAGCGTACAGCAGCTCGCCGAGCTGAAGGCGGAGTAAAGCGTGCAACATCTCGACCTACAGGTGATCCGCCAGGCCTTGCAGTGGTCGTGCAACGGCCAGCGGGTGTGGTTGTGCACAGTACTTGCCACCTACGGTTCGGCGCCCCGTGCGCCGGGCTCGCTGCTGGCGGTGAACGCCAGCGGCCAGTGGTTGGGTTCGCTGTCGGGCGGTTGCGTGGAGGATGACTTCCTTGAGCGCGCGGCCCTGGGGGAATTCCCTGAACCGGTGGCCATCGTGCGTTACGGCGATGGCAGCGACCCGCGTTCAAGCATTCGCCTGCCGTGTGGCGGCGTGCTTGAAGTACTGGTAGAGAACCTGCCGGCCGAGTGTGAAGTGCAGGCGCACCTGCGTGAGCTGCAAAGCGCACTGCTGGGCCAGCGCCGGGTGTTGCGTGAGGTACGCCTGCCCGAGGGGACTCGCCAACTTGTCGATGACCACTGCCAGGGGCCACGTGTCGAGCGTGAAAGCGCCCGTGTGCGCCTGCGCGTCGGCGCCGCCCAGCGCCTGCTACTGGCCGGCTATTCAAGCGTCGCGCACTTCTGTGCCGAGTTCGGCAAAGGCATGGGCTTTGAAGTCATCCTCTGCGAGCCGCGTGATGAAGTGCTCGATGGCGTGCGCCTGGACGGCATCGAAGTGCGCCGCGAGCTGCCGTCGGAATTCATCGTTCATGGTGGCTGCCATGCCGACACGGCGGTGGTGGCATTGACCCATGACCCGAAGATCGATGACCTGGCAATGCTTGAAGCGGTGCGCACCGAGGCGTTCTATATCGGTGTGATGGGCTCCCGGGCGACCTCCGACAAACGCCGTGAGCGCCTGCAGCGCATCGGCGGCCTGGGTGAAGCCGAACTGGGCCGCATCCATGCCCCGATCGGCCTCAACCTGGGCAGCAAGACCCCGGCGGAGATCGCCTTGGCGGTGTTGGCCGACATCCTGCGGGTGCGTAACGGCATTGAGCGGGTGGCGCTGTGAGCGTGGTCGCGCTGGTGCTGGCAGCGGGCAGCGGCACGCGTTTCGGTGGCGACAAGCGCCGGGCGACCCTGGCCGATGGTCGCAGCCTGCTGGCGCACAGTGTGGCGCGGGCGCGGGCGGTGTTCGATGATGTGCGCGTAGTGTTGCGCGCGGGTGAGTGGGGCGAGGATTTTGGCTTGCCTGGTGATTGCCGGGTCATCGTCAGCCCGGATGCGGCGTCGGGGATGGGGCATAGCCTGGCTGCCGGGGCCAGGTCGCTGGGCGACAGCCAGGCACAGGCGGTGGCGATCTTGCTGGGTGACATGCCTTGGATCGAGATGGCAACCCTGCGCCGGTTGGCTGAGGCTTCCAGCGCTCAAAGCATCGTGTTGCCGCGCCATGCGGGGCAGCAGGGGCATCCGGTGATTTTCGGCCGCGATTTCTGGCCGGAGCTGGGGCTGTTGGCCGGCGATGAAGGGGCGCGGGCGGTGGTGCAGGCGCAGCGGGATTGTTGTGTGGTGGTTGAGGTGGAGGATGCTGGGGTTCTGCTGGATGTAGATACGCCGCAAGTACTGAGCGACTGACGCGGTCCTACAAGGGACCGCGCTGGCCCGATGGTTTATGCCTTCCCCACAAAAGGTCCATAATCCCCCCTTAATCTGCCCAAGGTGCAATGCCAGCTACACCACTCCGGGAGCCCCCAACCATGCACGTTCTGCTCTGCGAGGACGACGACCTGATCGCCGCCGGCATTTGCGCCGGTCTTACCGCTCAGGGCCTGACCGTGGACCGGGTGGGCAATGCCGCCGATGCGCGGGCGATGCTGCAGGCCGCGCAGTTCGACGTGATGATCCTCGACCTTGGCCTGCCTGACGAAGACGGCCTCAAGCTGTTGCGCCGCCTGCGCGATAAAGGCGAGACCCTGCCGGTGCTGGTGCTCACCGCCCGCGATGCCGTCACCGACCGGGTCGACGGCCTGCAGGCCGGCGCCGACGACTACCTGCTCAAACCCTTCGACCTGCGCGAGCTGGCCGCACGCCTGCACACCCTGCTGCGGCGGGTAGCCGGGCGGGCGGTGAACGTGATCGAACACGGCCCTTTGCGCTACGACCCGAGCAGCTGCGAGGCAACCCTGGCTGGCCAGCCGGTCGACCTGTCGCGCCGTGAGCAGGCACTGCTGCAAGCGCTGCTGCAGAACCCCGGGCGGGTGTTGTCCAGCGAGCAACTGAAAGACTGCGTGTACGGCTTCAGCGACGAAGTCGAGAGCAACGCCCTGAACGTGCATATCCACCACCTGCGGCGCAAGCTGGGCAACGGCATTGTCGAGACCGTGCGCGGCCTGGGCTACCGCCTGGGCCCGGCGCAGGCACCGGAAGAGGCCGCATCATGAGCCTGCGGGTACGCCTGAGCCTGATCCTGGGCAGCGCCTTCGTGATCATCTGGGTGCTGGCCGCCGCGTGGATGCTGCGCGACCTGCGCCAGCAAATGATGTTTTCCCTCGACCAGCGCCTGGTAGCGTCGGCGCGCATGGTCGCCGGGCTGATCGACCAGCTGCCGCAGCCATTGACCGCCAAGGGCGAGGATGCGCACTTTTCCGCCGACCAGTTCAGCGTGCCAGACGGCATGGCCTGCCAGGTCAGCTCGCTGCGTGGCGAGATCCTGGCCAGCAACCACAAGCACGATGGCGCCATGGACGACGAGCGCAGTGGTTTTCGTGACCAGACCATCGACGGCGCGTTGTGGCGCACCTTCACCTACAACCATGGCGATGTGCGCATCACCACCGCCGACCGGCACATGGAACGCGAGGCGCTGAACCAGTCGATCCTGCTGGCGGCCTCGGCACCGGTCTTGATGGCCCTGCTCGGCAGCCTCGGCTTGTTGTGGATTGGCCTGGGCAAGGGCCTGGAGCCGCTTAACCGCATGCGCGATGCCCTGCGCCGAAGGCGTGCGGACAGTGTCGAGCCGCTGCAGGTATCGGGCATGCCCAGCGAACTGCAGCCGTTACTGGAAACCCAGAACCAGCTGTTCCTGCGCATTGCCCAGACCATCGAGCGTGAGCGGCGCCTGACCGACGACGCCGCGCATGAGCTGCGCAGCCCGCTGACCGCGATCAAGACCCACCTGCAGGTGGCCCGCATGACCGACGGCGCGGTACGCGAGCAGGCGCTGGAGCATGCCGAGCAGGGCGCCGATCGCATGCACCGCACGTTGGAGCAGTTGCTGATGCTGGCGCGGGTGGAGGGCAGCCTGTCGTTCGAGGATGGCGTGCAATGCAGCGCCGAGCAGGTCGCCCGACAAGCGGTGCAGGATGCCGGTGGTGGTGACAACCGGCGCATCGTGCTGCGCTTGCCTGAAGAGGCCACGCAGATTTACCTGGGCATGCCCGCACCGCTGGCGGTGGCAGCGCTGCGCAACCTGCTGGATAACGCCCTGCGCCATGGCGGCGATGAGGCGGTGGAACTGGAAGTGCAAATGGCTGACGGGCAAGTGGGCTTCATGGTGCGCGACCATGGGCCGGGGATTGCCGAGGCGGACCTGGAGCATTTGACCGAGCGCTTCTGGCGTAATGGGCAGAGTGGTGGTTGCGGGTTGGGGTTGGCGATTGTGCAGGCGATCGTGCAGCGGTGTGCCGGGAGCCTGCGGTTTGACAGCCGTAGCGATGGGTTGCGGGTCTTGTTGCAGGTGCCGGCGCGTTCGGGGCATTGATCTTTATCGCCTGTACCGGCCTCTTCGCGGGTGAACCCGCTCCCACAGGTATTGCACAGGTTGCACTCATGGTGCGGTCCCTGTGGGAGCGGGTTCACCCGCGAAGAGGCCGGCGCAGGCAAAGTAAAATCCAGTAACAACCGCTAAATCCTCCAGGCACTCAAGCGTTTTCCAAGCGACAACCGCCCATACGCTTGCTTGCGAGGATTCACCCATGTCCACCGCTTCCAGCCTTGCCCAGGCCCTGCCGGCCAATGCGCCGCAGGCCTTGTACGAATTCACCGATTCGCCGTTGCTGCAACGCCAGCAGCAACAGGAATCCAACGCCCGCAGCTACCCACGGCGTATCCCGCTGGCGCTCAAGCGCGCCCGCGGCATTCATGTGGAAGATGTCGAAGGTCGCCAGTTCATCGACTGCCTGGCCGGTGCCGGCACCCTGGCGCTGGGCCACAATCACCCCGTGGTGGTCGAGGCGATCCAGCGCGTGCTGGCCGACGAGCTGCCACTGCACACGCTGGACCTGACCACCCCGGTCAAAGACCGCTTTGTCCAGGACCTGTTCGGCATCCTGCCCGAGGCGTTGCGCCGCGAAGCCAAGGTGCAGTTCTGCGGCCCGACCGGTACCGACGCCGTGGAAGCAGCGCTGAAGCTGGTGCGCAGTGCCACGGGCCGCAGCACCGTGCTGGCCTTTCACGGCGCCTACCATGGCATGAGCCAGGGCGCGTTGAGCCTGATGGGCAGCCATGGGCCGAAGCAGCCACTGGGCGCCTTGCTGGGTAACGGCGTGCAGTTCATGCCGTACCCGTACGACTACCGTTGCCCGTTCGGCCTGGGTGGTGAGGCCGGGGTCAAGGCCAACCTGCATTACCTGGAAAACCTGCTGCTCGACCCGGAAAGTGGTGTGCCGCTGCCTGCCGCCGTGATCCTCGAAGTGGTGCAAGGTGAGGGCGGGGTGATTCCTGCCGACATCGAATGGCTCAAGGGCGTGCGGCGCATTACCGAGCAGGCGGGCGTGGCGCTGATCGTCGACGAGATCCAGAGCGGCTTCGCCCGTACCGGGCGGATGTTTGCCTTCGAACTCGCTGGCATCGTGCCCGATGTGGTCACCTTGTCCAAGGCCATTGGCGGCAGTTTGCCGCTTGCAGTAGTGGTCTATCGCGACTGGCTGGACACCTGGAAGCCGGGCGCCCATGCCGGTACCTTCCGTGGCAACCAGATGGCCATGGCGGCGGGTTCGGCGGTGATCCATTACCTGGTCGAGCACCGCCTGGCCGAGCATGCCGAGGCCATGGGGCAGCGCTTGCGCCAGCACCTGTTGCAGTTGCAGCGGGATTATCCGCAGTTGGGGGATGTTCGCGGGCGTGGGTTGATGCTTGGGGTGGAGCTGGTGGACCCGCAGGGCAAGCGGGATGCCTTGGGCCACCCGGTAGCCAACCGTGAGCTGGCGGCCAAGGTACAGCGTGAGTGCCTCAAGCGTGGGCTGATTCTTGAACTGGGTGGCCGGCATGGTGCGGTGGTGCGCTTCCTGCCGCCGTTGATCATCAGTGGCGAGCAGGTCGATGAAGTGGTGCAGCGCTTTGCCGAGGCGTTGATCGCGGCGGTCTGACCGATTGCCGGGGCCGCAAAGCGGCCCCGGCTATTTCTAATCAATCGACGGTCCGTCGCAAATCAACCTGCCCTAGTGGCTACCAACCGCGCCCGGAGTTCACCCAGAAGTTCACCGACAGCGAGGTGCTCACCGACTCCACCTGGTGGAACCAGCCCTCAGGCAGGAACAGCAGGTCGCCGGCCTGCAGCACCACGCGTAGAAACGCCACTTCGCGCGCCGCCGGAAAGCGCTGGTAATCCGGCGCGTCAGGGTTGAAGTCGCAGCCGTCGAGGCCGCCCTTGGGGCTGGTCGACCAGGTGCCCAGGGCCGGGCGGTGATGCGGCGCGGCGAGGATGAACGACTTCTGCCCCCAGACCTGGGCGAACAGGTTGTCGGCATCATCGCGGTGCAGCGGCGTCAGGGTGCCCTTGGGGCCGATCCAGATGCGCGGTGCGATGAACTTGTCGCGGCTGAAGTACTGCGGGTGGCGGATCAGCGTCAGCAGCTTCTCCGGGACGATGTTGTTGCCCATGTAGGCCGGCGTTTCCCCCGGTTTGACCGGGGTGTCCAGCGAGGCGATGAACTCGGCCATGGAGGTAGAGCGGAAATCGCGGTCGGTGGAGAAGGTCTTCTTCACGTAGTCGCCGTGCCGGGTGATGCCCTGCAATTCGGCGAAATGCTCCAGCGAGGCCTGGCGGCCCATGGTGAACAGTGGCCAGTCTTGCAGCGCATCGCTGATCACCACCGGCGTGCCGTGCACCAGGTAGTCGTTCTGGAAGCGCTCCAGCGGCATGTCGGCGCGGGCAATGCGCTGCACTTCGCGCTGCACCGGCTGCGCGGCCGACACCCGTTCGCTGAGGCGTGCCGGGGTAGGGTAGCGTTGGTTCATCGACACCTTGGCCGCTGTGGCGCCGCGGCGGGCATTGCTGATGATCTGCGGCAGCAGGGTGGCCAGGCCCATGTTGCCGGTGATCTTCAGCCGTGCGCTGGCGAACAGCTCCTCGACGTTGGCGGTGCCGCCCATGATGCCGAGGAAGTCGCGCTCGGCCACTTCGATGGTGACGTCCGGGGCGCTGTGCCGGCCGGTGCCGGTGCGGCTGCTGTCGCGCACCTCCGACCAGAACGCCTGGTCCTGGCCGAAGACGAACTGGAATACGCCTTCGATGCCGACGGCATGGGCGTTGGCGAACAGTTTGCTGAGGATGCTCTGAAGGTCCACGGTGTGCCTCTGGCGGTCTTTCGTTGTGCAGGGATAACGAGTGCCTGCGCCAACGATTTAGCCGCGAGGGCGGGTAATTTTTCGGCGTGCTGCTACGTCCCGTAGGGATACTTGAGTCACATTGTTCAGCCAAGGAACCCACATGGCACTGCACCCTGATCTGGCGGCATTTCTGGAACTGGTCGAGTTTGGCCGGCTGACGGGCAGGAGCCTGCCCATGCACGCGATGAACGTGGCCCAGGCCCGGGCCGAATTCGCCGGCAGCTCGCAAGTGCTGGACCCAAGCCCGCCCGGCAGTGTGGCGGTCAGCGAGTTGCAGATTACCGCGCGTGATGGCGCCAGCCTGGCTGCTCGCCTGTACCGCCAGGGCGGAACAGCCGATGCCTTGCAGCCGGTGATTTTCTACCTGCACGGTGGCGGCTATGTGGTTGGCAGCCTCGACTCGCACGACTCGGTGTGCCGCCGCCTGGCCGCCCTGGGCGAGTTTGCGGTGCTGGCGCCGGACTACCGGCTGGCACCGGAGCAACAGTTCCCGGTGGCCCTGCACGATGTGCTGGACGCCGCCAATTGGCTGGCCGAACAGGCAGCGGCGCTGGGCCTGGACAAACGCCAGGTGGTGCTGGCCGGCGACAGCGTGGGGGCCAGCCTGGCGGCGGTGTTGGCGATTACGGCGGTCGAGCAACCTGCGCAGCTGGCGTTCAAGCCGCTGGCGCAGCTGCTGTTCTACCCGGTGACCGATATTTCCTGCCAGCGCGATTCGCACCGTGAGCATGCCGAGGGGTACCTGCTGGAGACGTCTACGCTGGAGTGGTTCTACCAGCACTATGCGCCACAGCCGGAACAACGCCTGGACTGGCGGGTGTCGCCGTTGTTGTCGACCTTGCGCCAGCCGTTGGCGCCGGCGTACCTGTGGGTGGCCGAGTATGACCCGCTGCATGATGAAGGCATTGCCTATCGTGACTGGCTGCAGGAGGGCGGCACGGCGCTGACCTTTGCGCGGGTTGAGGGGCTGACCCATGACTTCTTGCGCATGTCGGGGATCGTTGGGCAGGTAGAGGGGATTTACCGGGATGTCGGGGAGTGGTTGAAGGTGATTGGCGGCCAGTCCTGACATGAGATTGCCGGGGGCGCTGTGCGCCCCTATCGCGACACAAGGCTGCTCCCACAGGGGGCCGCGCAGGCTTTTCAAATGTTGAGCAAGACAGTTGTTCCCGCAGGATGGCTGTGTTCTCTTGTGGGAGCGGCCTTGCGTCGCGATGGGCCGCAAAGCGGCCCCAGGGCCTTACCCGCGAACGCGTTTGTTCAGCACATCCACCAACCGCTCGATCTCCGCCTCGGTATTCAGCAAACCGGGCGCCGTGCGTACTACCGGTCCAGCATCCCGCGACACCGCATCTACCACGATGCGCTGACTATTGAGGTACTTGGCCACCTCATCGGCATCCTGCCCCTTGACCCGGAAAAAGCTGAACCCCGCCGAATACCGGGCGCTGCGCGGCGTCACCAGCTCAACCCCCGGCAGCGCCTCAAGCCGCTGCCTGAGGTTGTCATTAAGCCCATGAATCCGCGCCTGCACCGCCGCCTTGCCCAACTGCAGGTGCAATTCGAACGCCTTGCCCAGTGCCCAGCGATGTTCGAACGCGTGGTAGCCGCCTGGCGTCATCACCGTGGCGAAGTCTTCATTCTCCGAGAATGTCGCAATGGTCGGGGTCAGCTGTTTCAGCTCGGTGGACGCCGCGCAGATGATCCCGGTCCCCCGTGGCCCGAACATCCACTTGTGCGTGCCGGCGATGAAGTAGTCGCAATTGAGGTCGGCAAAGCGCATGTCCTCGACGCCAAAGCCATGCACGCCGTCGATCACGTAGATGATCCGGTCCTGCTCGTCACGCTGGCGGTTGACCTCGCGCACCAGTTTGCCGATCTCGCCCACAGGCAGCTTCACGCCGCTGCCCGAGTGCACCCAGGTCATGCCCAGTACCCGGGTTTTCGGCTCGATGGCGCCTGAAATGGTCGCCAGCACCTGGTCGCTACTGACCTTGGCGGGGTCTTCGAACAAGCGCAACCGGCGCACCGCTGTGCCGTCGCGCGCGTTGCGAAAACCCATGGTATGGCGCGCGGCCGAATGCTCGTGAACGGTGGTGAGAATTTCCTGCCCCGGGGCAATTTTCAGGCCGCCATAGATCAGCCCCAAGCCTTCGGTGGTGCTGCCGGTCAGGGCAATCTGCCGGGGTGTCACTTCAAGGTAGCGCGCAGCCCATTCGCGTACGGCGGCTTCGTGCTTCCACTCCGACTGGCTGTCCCAGTCGACCATGTGTGCTGGCTGGCGGTCAAACCGCGCACGCAGGGCCTCGATGGCTTCGCGCACTGGCCTTGGGTGCGAGGTGATCAGGAAATTGGCGAAATGTGCGTAGCTAGGGTCCAGCTCGAACAGGCCGCGAAAGGCAGCCCAGTCGTTGGCATTGGCGGGTTTCACAGGTGCTGCCTGGGCAGCAGGCAGCAACGGGCCGGGGCCGGTCAGTGGCAGGGCGGCAGCCAGCAGACCGGCCTGCTTGAGAAAGGTGCGACGATCGTTCATCAAGGTGCTCGAAAGGGTCAGGGGGATGATGTGGCGACAGGTTGCGCGGTGCGCTGCACCTGCTCCCACACCCGCAGGAAGTTGCCGCCCCAGAGCTTGGCAATATCCGCTTCGGAGTAGCCGCGGCTGATCAGCTCGGCGGTGACATTGCGTGCTTCGCTGGCATTCTGCCAACCGTCGATGCCGCCGCCTTCGTTGAAGTCCGAGCTGAGGCCGACATGGTCGATGCCGACCTTGCGCACGGTGTAGTCGATGGCATCGCCGTAGTCCTTGAGCGTGGCTGGCGGTTCTTCGTCGAGAATGCCGTACAGCGCGTTGGCGTACTGGCCGACCTTTTGCTCGGGCCAGCCGGCAATTACCGGGTCGCCGGGCATCAGCGCGTAGTTGAGGTTGGCCAGCGGCGGCAGGTCGTAGCGGGCGCGCAGGGCGTTGAGCTTGTCCTGGGTCTTGCTGCTCAGCGGCTTGAGGTAGGTGGAAAAGGCCACCAGCTGGATCACCCCGCCGCTGTCCTTGATCAACTGCAGTTCCTTGTCGGAGAGGTTGCGGTTGATGTCGACCATGGCCCGTGGCGCCGAGTGCGAAGCCACCACTGGCGCGCGGCTGAGGGCGACCACCTGGGCCAACGCCTTGCTCGACATTTGCGACACGTCGATGATCACGCCCAGCTCGTTCAGCCGTTGCACGGCGCGCTTGCCGACCGGCGACAAGCCGTCGAAGGCGTCGGCGGTGTCATTGAAGAACGGCAGTGGGCGCGAGGAGTCGGCCCAGCTGTTGTTGCCCACATAGCTGAAACCGAACATGCGCACGCCGCGCGCGGCCCAGCGGTCGAGCTGGTCGATGTCGTCACCCAATGCATAGGCGTTGAGCATGCTCAGGAATACTGCGAACTTGCCTTCGCCGTGCAGGCGCCGCATGTCTTGCGGGGTATAGGCAATGCCGACCTGCTGCGGGAAGTCGCGGACCATGGCGCTGATCGCGTTGTAGCGCACTTCCTGAGTATGCCGGGCGGCCTCGACGAAACCTGGGGTAGGGCGATGCGGGCCATCGTTGCCGGTCCAGGATTCGGGCCAGGCGAAGATGGTCAGGGCAGCACCAGACAAGCGCCCGCGCGCGGCCTTTGCCAGGTCGAAGCGGCCATTGCCGTCTTTGTCGGCCTCGCTGCCTTCGGTGCCGAAGGTCAGCGGCAGGGTGACATGGCTGTCGAACGAGATGATGCGCTCCTGCAGGTCGTTGGCCTGGCGGGTCACCTCGCGCGAGTAACCGGCAGGGGTAGCGAAATAGTGCCAGGCGGCAAACCCGGCCCCTGCGGCAACTGCCGCGGCCAGGCTGATAAACAGGGCTTTCTTCCAGCGTGGAGTCGTCATCTTGGTCTCAGTAGGTTCACCGTCGAGGGATGGGCACAGAGGCCGCCGCTACCTGCAGTGAACGAGCTTGCAGCTTGGGAATTTAGGTTCTTCGCGGGAAAGTCGGGTGAGAGCTTCCAGGTGCATGGCTTGGGATTTTGGTTGATGCACAGATCGAGCGCCGCGCGGGCGGCGCTCGATCTCACAGGCGATAAAAATCTTGTGCCAAGCCCCCCACATGCAGCTGATGCCCCGTTAAATTTCGCTTGCCGTGCAACGTTCTAGCCTTGGACGGGCCGTGCTCCATGGCCGCAATGAATGCACAGGTATGCAATGACGATTTCCCGACGCGGTTTCATCGCCGGTGTGGCATTGACGGGTGTGGTGGTGCCCGGTGCGCTGGGTGCTCTGTACGTACAGCGCCAGCGTGAGGCCGAGGAATTTCCGGAAACCCCTGGCGAAGCCGTCGTGGAATTGGCCGATACCCGCCTGCAGCAGCTGGGCGACACCCTGCGCGGCATCTGGCGCTGGACCCTGCAAGGCAAGGATGCGGGGCTGGAGGGCTTGCCCACGGGTGAGCTGGAGCTGTTCCTGGATGTAGCCGCCAGCGGTCGTGCGTTGCGCGGTTATCTGGACACCCCGGAGCGTCTGCGCGGTGACGATGAACCGCGCTATCGCGTGGTCGGCGACCTGTTGGCCAACAAGCCGGGCACTTTGCGCTGGCGGCTATTCTCCGACCAGGCGCGCTATGAGTGCCATATCGTGCTCGACGAAGTCTGGGGCCGCTACGGTAACGCCGGCCCGGCGACCCTCAACGGGCGCATTGCGCGCATGGACCGTGCACTGTCGTTGCCGCTGGAGGACAACCACTTCCTGGCCCTGAAACGCACCTTCCCCGAAGCGCGCGAGCGTACCCCGCTGAACCCACAACTGCTGGCCTGGCTGATTGCCCCGGAGCATCGCCTGTTCCACCAACTGTGGCACTCATCGCGGGACAAGTGGCACAAGCTGGACAAGGACAAACAAGGCGCCTTGCGTGGCCTGGGCTGGCAGCCGGGGCCGCGTGACCGCGAGCGTGATGCGCGTGGCCGGCACAAGGACCGCAACGGTTCGGGCGAGGACTTCTTCTTCATGCACCGGCACATGCTCGGCAGCGCCCGTGCCCTGCAGGAGCTGCCTTCCTGGTCGCGCTTCCCGCTACCACAGCCGGAACTGGAGCGTGACCGCGCAGGCTTTGCCCGCTACTTCGACAACCATGACGGCAATGCCCTGCCGCCCACCTGGCTGGCCAGTGGTGATGCGGAGTACACCCAGTGGGTGCGTGACATCAAGACGCCGGATACCTTCCACGGCAACTTCCAGGTCTGGGAGTCGCGTTATACCGACCCGGAATACCTCAGCACCCTGACCCTGGGCCAGTTCGGTTCGGAAGTGGAGCTAGGCCTGCACGACTGGTTGCACATGCGCTGGGCATCGGTGCCGCGTGATCCATCCAACGGCATGCCGGTACCGACGGCGCGTACGCCAGACGACTTTGCCGAGCGCTGGTTCGCGCCAGACAACGACTTCCTCGGTGACCCGTTTTCTTCCCACGTGAACCCGGTGTTCTGGCATTTTCATGGCTGGATCGACGATCGCATCGAGGACTGGTTCCGTGCCCATGAGCGGCTGCACCCGGGCGAGGTGCGGCGCCTGGAGGTCAACGGCGTGCCGTGGTTTGCCCCGGGGCGCTGGGTGGAAGTGGCAGACCCGTGGCTGGGGCCGGACACCCACGGCTGCTCGACGGTGCCGGGGCTGCGGTTCGGGCGCAGCGTGGAGATGGACCCGGAGACCATGAAGCTGGCGTTGCGCATTATCTACAGTGATGAAGGCCTGTTCGACAAGTTGCGGCCCAAGGTGCCGCAGCGGCCTTGGTATGCGCGCAATCTCAAGGTGGCACAGCGTTCACGCTGAGAGGGGGGCGCTTTGCGCCCCTATCGCGACACAAGGCCGCTCCCACAGGTCCGCACATGGCGTGAGAGCCACGCGGTCAATGTGCAAGCGGCCTTGTGTCGCGATGGGCTGCGCAGCAGCCCCCAGAAGGCAACGCGGTCTACTGCCCGACCTGCCACCCCCCACCCAATGCCTTGTACAACGCCACGCTCCCCTGCAGCCGGGCCAGGCGCAATTGCGCCTGCTGGTCTTGCGCCACATACAAGGTGCGCTGGGTCTCCAGCACGCTCAACAAGGTCTCGGCCCCTGCACCATAACGTTGTTGCGCCAGGTCGAAGGCCAGCCGTGCCTGTTGCACCTCTTCATCCTGCCACTGCCGCTGACGGTCCACGCCGTGAATTGCATTCAGCGCTTTCTCGACATCGGCAAAGCCGGCCAGGATGCTGCTGCGGTAGGTTTCCAGCAACTCCGCCTGTTCCGCTTCGGCCAGCTCACGCGCGGCGCGCAGCCGGCCGTTATTGAAGATCGGCGCGACCAGGCCGCTGCTGAGGGTGTAATAGGAGCTGTCGAACAAATGGGCAAAAGTGTTGGCACCTGCCCCCAGGTTGGCCCCCAGGGTCAGCTTGGGCAACATGGCGGCACGGGCGACCTGCACGTTGGCACTGGCGGCGGCCAGCCGCGCTTCTGCCGCGGCAATGTCTGGGCGGCGGGTGAGCAGTTCGCTGGGTAAGCCACTGCCAATGGTCGGCCATTGCAGGGCAGCGATGGCTTCCTGGCTGGCGGGCAGCGACTGCACCGGGTCGCCGAGCAGGGTCGCCAGGGTGACCCGGCTGTCTTGCCATTTTTGCTCCAGCAACGGCAGTTGGCGCTGCTGGGTGGCCACCAGGCTGCGCTGCTGGGCCAGTTCCAGGCGCGTGGCGGAGCCGCTGCGCTGGCGTGTTTCGACCAGGCCCAGCACGTCCTGGGCATTGCGCAGGTTAAGGCGGGCGATACGCAATTGCTCTTTCAGGGCCAGGCCCTGCAGGTAACTGTCGGCTACCGCGCTGACCAGGGTCAGCTCCACGGTCTGGCGGTCGAAGCGGCTGGCATCCAGGCTACGCAGGGCGCTGTCGCGGGTCGCGCGCAGGCCGCCCCAGAAGTCGATCTCGTAGCTGGCGCTGAGCTGCGCGTCGAACGAGGTGCTGGTGGGCTCGCTGCGGCTGACGTCGAGCTGGTCGTTGCCGTCGCCATGCAGCAGGCGCTGGCGGCTGCCGTTCAGGCCCAGTTGCAGTTCCGGCAGCAGTGGCGCGCCAGCGATCACTGCGCGGGCCTGAGCCTGGCGCACTCGCGCCGTGGCGGCGGCCAGGTCGTGGGCGTTGTGCAGGGCGTGCTGCACCAGGCGGTCCAGTTCAAGGCTGGCGAAGGCGTGCCACCACTGTGTAGTTGGCTGCTGTGCCGAGGAGGGTGCGGCGTCGCCTTGCCAGGCGGGTGGTGCGACGATGCCGCTGGTGGGCGTGGGCGGCGTGCTGCAGGCGGCAAGGCATACGCACAAGGTCAACAGGCTGATGCGGCTAGGCAGAGTCATGGGCTATTCGCTGGTAAGGGCTTTGACCGGGTCGAGGCGGGCGGCCTTGCGCGCTGGCATGAAGCCGAACACGATGCCGGTGACAACGGCGCAGGCAAAGGCGCCGAGCATGGCGGGCAGGGCAAAGGCAACAGCCACCTCGACCAGCATCAAACCGCCGCCGATGGCCAGGGCCAGGACGATACCGGCCAGGCCACCTAGCATCGACAGCATCACTGCTTCGCTGAGGAACTGGCGCAGGATGTCGCGTTGGCGCGCACCGGTGGCCATGCGGATGCCGATTTCGCGGGTGCGTTCGCGCACGGTCATCAGCATGATGTTCATCACGCCAATACCACCAACCAACAGCGAGATCGCGGCAATCGCCCCCAGCATCAGCGACAGGCTGTTCTGCGTGCGTGCTTCGGCCTGGATCAGCGCCGCGTCGTTGGTCAGTTCGAAGTCTTGGCGGCCGTTGTGGCGTTGGCGCAACAGCCGGTCGATGGCTGCTTCGGCTTCGTTGACCCGAGTCGAATCAATGGCCGCGACGGTGATGTAATCCGGGTCGCGCTGGCCGAACAGGCGGATGGCGGCGGCAGAGTAGGGCACCGCGATGCGCCCGTCGCTGTCCTGGTCGCCAGGGCTTGCGCCCTTGCCGGCGAGGATACCGACTACCTGGAACGGCACGTTGCCGATGAGGATGTATTGCCCCAGCGGGTCGCGCCCGGGGTCGAGCATCTTTTCCCTCACCTTCTGGCCGATCACGGCCACCGCTGCGGCATTGGCCTCGTCGGTATCGGTGTAGAAGCTGCCATGCACCGCCGGCCAGTTGAAGATCTCCGGGAAAAAGGTGTTGTTGCCGCCCACGTAGAACTTCTGGCTGTTGTTGCCATGGCGCACCATCATCTTTTCGCCGATTACCGGCATTACGTGCTTGACCTGTGGCAGTTCGGCAATGGCTGCCACATCGTCAAGCGTGATGGTGCCAGCGGGTTCGCCCAGGCTCGCCGGCTTGCCGTTGAGGTAAAGGATGTTTGAGCCGAAGGCGGCCATCTGTGCCATCACCTGGCGCTTGCTGCCTTCGCCCACGGCCAGCATCACCACCACCGAGGCCACGCCGATGACGATACCCAGCAGGGTCAGGGCGGTGCGGAAGCGGTTGACCCACATCACCCGCCAGGCTGCCTGCAGGGCTTCGAGCAGCTCGCCTTTCCACGCCCCGCGCGAGGTGGCGCCGCGGTCCAGGCGTTGGCGCAGTTGGTCGGCTTGCAGGCCTTTACCGTTGTTGCTGGTGGGCTGTTCGGTGGCCGAGTCACTGATGATCAGGCCGTCGCGGATCTCGATCACCCGCTGCGCCCGCGCCGCCACTTCGCGGTCGTGGGTGATCAGGATGATCACGTGGCCCTGGCTGGCCAGTTCATCCAGCAACGCCATCACTTCGGTGCCGCTATGGCTGTCGAGGGCGCCGGTGGGCTCGTCGGCAAGGATGATATGGCCGCCGTTCATCAACGCGCGGGCAATCGATACCCGCTGCTGCTGGCCGCCGGACAACTGGTGCGGGCGGTTGCCGGTGCGGCTGGCCAGGCCCAGGCGGCCGAGCAGGGCGCTGGCGCGGGCGTGGCGTTCACTGGCGTCGATGCCAGCGTAGATGGCCGGCATTTCCACGTTTTCCTGGGCTGAGCCCGAGGGGATCAGGTGGTAGCCCTGGAACACGAAGCCAAATGCCTCGCGGCGCAGCCAGGCCAGTTCGTCGCTGTCCAGTGCCGCCACGTCCTTGCCGGCAAAGCGATAGCTGCCGGAGCTGGGGCGGTCGAGGCAGCCGAGGATGTTCATCAAGGTTGACTTGCCAGAGCCGGAGGCACCGACGATGGCGACGAACTCGCCGGGGTGGATGGCAAGGCTGATGCCATGGAGGATGTCGACCTTGGGGGTATCGACGCCACCGTAGGATTTACGGATGTCGACCAGCTCGATCAGGGGTGTGCTCATTCAGCCTCCGCTCACGCCTGGGGCGCCGATCACCAGGCGCTCGCCTTCGTTGAGGCCGTCCAGCACCTGTACCCGCAGGCGGTCGCTGAGGCCAGTGCGCACCTGGCGCTTTACCACCTTGCCGTCGTCGGTCAGTACATGTGCCAGGCGCAGGCCATCGCTGTCGTCCAGCGCGGCCAGCGGCACGGTCAGCACCTGGCTGGCGTTGCCGGCGACGAAGAACACTTGCGTGGTCATTTCGGCCATCAGCGCGCCGTCCGGGTTGTCGACATCCAGCAGCACGCTGTACTGCACGACCTGGCTGCCGGCGCTGCCATTGCTGACGCTGGCCGGGCTGCCGCCGCCCTGGCTGGCCTTCTCTAGCGGTTTGGGCGGGATCGGCAGCACTTGCCGCACGGTGCTGGTCCAGCGGCGCTTGCCGCCGGCCAGGGTGGTGAAGTAGGCGGTCATGCCGGGTTTGACCTTGCCGATGTCGGCCTCCGACACCTGGGCCCATACGGTCATCGGCGACAGCTTGGCGATACGCAGGATCAACGGGGTTTGCTGCTGGGCATTGAGGGTTTGCCCTTCGCGGGCATCCACTGCCACCACCGTGCCGTCCATGGGCGCGTAGATGCGGGTGTAGCCCAGCTCGGCCTCGTCGCTGCGCAGGCTGGCCTGGGCCTGGCGGATTTGCGCCTGGAACATGTCGATGCGCGCCTGGGTGACCTTCAACTGTGCGGCGGCCGTTTGTACGTCCTCGTCACGGGTGGCGCCGGCTGCGGCCAGGTCGCGCTGGCGCTTGAGCTGCTGTTGGGCCAGCAGGTATTGCGCGCGCTGCTCGGCCAGCTGGGCCTTGAGGTTGTCGATCGAGTAACGCCCGGCGTCCAGCCGTGCCTGCTGGGTCGAAGGGTCGATCTCGACCAGCAGCTGGCCTTTGCGCACGGTGTCGCCGACCTCGACGTGCAGCTTGTGGATCTGCCCCGACGCCTGCGCGCCAACGTCCACGTAGCGCCGTGGTTGCAGGGTACCCAGTGCGGTAACGCTGCTTTCGATATCGGCGCGGGTCACGGCAACCGTACTCAGCGGCTGGGCGCCGTAGGGCAGGGCCTTCCAGGCCAGCAGGCTGCCTAGGCCGAGCAGGGCCAGGCTAATGAGCAGGAGCCGGCGGCGGGTGTTGGTTAAAGGTCTCATGCTGACATCCAGCCAAGGGGGTGCCAGATAGACGTAGGCGGCAGGGAGGGATTTAAGGCGATCTGCGTGGGAGCGGCATTGCGTCGCGAAAGGGGTGCGAAGCGCCCCCAGGATTTTCGCATCACCACAAAATGGCTGGGGCCGCTTTGCGGCCCTTTCGCGACGCAAGGCCGCTCCCACAGTTGAACGCATTTACCTGTGAGGCGGGCGGTGCTGCTCCATGCGTCCTGTTGCTGAGAATAATTATAATTTGTAAGATCGCACGTTGACATCACTCGGTCCCGCGTTGCTGCCTGAAAGGGCTTTCTGGCAGAGGCTGGCAGGACGATCTCAGGTAACGTCGTGGAACATTACTATCGCGAACTGGTGGGTTTCCTTTCCGCGCGCCTGGGTAGTCGTCAGGCTGCCGAGGATGTGGCGCACGACGCTTACCTGCGGGTGCTGGAGCGCACCGACGCCGAGCGCATCGAGCACCCGCGCGCCTTCCTCTACCGTACCGCGCTCAACCTGGTGGTCGACCGCCATCGGCGGCACCAGGTGCGCCAGGCCGAGCCGTTGGAGGTGCTGGACAGCGACGAACGCTGGCACACCCCGGCGCTTGCCCACAGCATGCAGCTCGATCAGCGCCTGGCGCTGATGCAGCGCGCCCTGGATGAGCTGAGCAAGGTGTGCCGTGACTGCTTCCTGCTGCGCAAGCTCGACGGCCTGTCGCACCAGCAGATTGCCGAACACCTGGGCATTTCCCGCAGCCTGGTGGAAAAGCACATCGTCAATGCCATGAAGCACTGCCGGCTGCGCATGCGCGAGTGGGAATCCTGATTGCCGGTTCAAAGGCAAATGAAAATTCCGTCAGTCAGTCACTTGATTTCTGCGGCTTTCCCGACTTCTATCAAAGAAGACCCCTGCCAGGCATAGCCTTGTTAGTAGCCGTTACTGGCGCAGTATGGTCATGGAATGTACCCATTACCCAACTGCCCAGGTCCGACCATGGCAAACAAGACCCTGCGCATCCTCATCGCCGATGCACACCCATGCCAGCGCCTGCAACTGGAGCGGCTGCTCAATGGCCTGGGCTATTACCGGATAGCGCCCGTAGACACCTTCGAGGAGCTGCAGCGCCTGGTACAGTGTGCATTGCAGCCTTTTCACCTGCTGCTGGGCAATATCGAACTGGCCAGCCATGCCGGGGTCGACCTGGCACGCTTCTGTCGTGTCAGCACGCAGATCCAGCACGCTTTGCTTTATCACTCCGCCCAATTGAAAGTGCCCTCGGTGCCGCAGACCGAGCGCCAGGCCGTGAGCCTGAGCCTGCCACAGGTGCCCGATAACGAGGCACTGGAGTCGTTCATGGCGATCATCGATGCACCGCTGGTGGTCGGCAAGTTGCCGCTGCCAGGTACCATGCCGGCAGTTACGGCCCGGCCCCGGCCACGGGCCAACTTCGCGCACACGGTGTTCAACCGCTAGCGCCGCAGCGGGCAGGGCAAGGGGGCAGCTATTTGCTATCCTCTTGCCCTTTGCCGATTTGCGGACCCTGCCATGACTGCCATCGATACCGCTCGCCCGCCCCGGTTCAGCCGCGGCGACCACCGGACCCTGGGCCTGGCGGCGCTGGGCGGCGCGCTGGAAATCTACGATTTCATCATTTTCGTGTTCTTTGCGCTTACCCTCAGCCAACTGTTCTTCCCGCCCGAGATGCCTGAGTGGCTGCGCCTGCTGCAAAGCTTCGGCATTTTCGTCACCGGCTACCTGGCGCGGCCGCTGGGCGGCATCCTGATGGCGCACTTCGCCGACCACCTGGGGCGCAAGCGGGTGTTCAGCCTGAGCATCCTGATGATGGCCCTGCCATGCCTGTTGATCGGGGTGATGCCGACCTACGCCGACATCGGCTATGCCGCGCCGCTGATCCTGCTGGCGTTGCGCATCCTGCAGGGTGCGGCGGTGGGCGGCGAGGTGCCGAGTGCCTGGACCTTCGTTGCCGAGCACGCACCAGCCGGGCGGCGTGGCTACGCCCTGGGCTTCCTGCAGGCCGGGCTGACCTTCGGCTACCTGCTGGGGGCGCTGACCGCAACCTTGTTGGCGCAAATGTTCACCCCGCAGGAAATCCTCGACTACGCCTGGCGCTACCCGTTCCTGCTGGGCGGGGTGTTTGGTGTGATCGGCGTGTGGCTGCGCCGCTGGCTCAGCGAAACGCCGGTGTTCCTCGCCCTGCGCGCGCGCCAGGAGCAGCCGGTGACGTTCCCGCTGCGGCGGGTGCTGGGTGAACACCGTCGGGCGTTGGTCCCGGCGGCGCTGCTGACCTGTGTACTGACCTCCGCCGTGGTGGTGCTGGTGGTGATTACCCCGACGGTGATGCAACAACGCTTCGGCATGACAGCCGGGCACACCTTTGCCCTGAGCAGCGTGGGCATTGTCTTCCTCAACATTGGCTGTGTGCTGGCAGGGCTGCTGGTTGACCGCGTGGGCGCCTGGCGTGCGCTGATGCTCTACAGCCTGCTGCTGCCGCTGGGTATTGGCGCGTTGTACGCCAGCCTGGTAGGGCAGTGGGGCATGACCTGGCTGGCCTATGCGTTGGCGGGGTTGAGCTGCGGTGTAGTAGGGGTGGTACCGTCGGTGATGGTCGGGTTGTTCCCGGCCGAGATTCGCGTGTCGGGCATTTCCTTCACCTACAACGTGGCCTACGCGCTGTGGGCCAGCACCACGCCATTGGCGCTGATAGCGCTGATGCCGTGGAGCCCGTGGGTGTGTGTCGGCTTTTGTCTGGTCATGGGCACGGTAGGGCTGCTGACGGCCTTGTATTTTGGGCGTCGCGAGGCATTGGCGTTTGCGGCGGAGCCGATGCCGATCATGTGTGGTGACAAGTGAGCCGGTGCATGTCTTGGGTTGTGTAGTAGGGCATAAACCGAGCGCCGCCCGCGCGGCGCATCGCGAGCAAGCTCGCTCCTACATTTGTTTCGGGCCGCTATCGCCTGCGCCAGCGCGCGCGACCGCCTTGTTTGTACGACGCGATATCGAGACATGCACCAAGGCGTTCGCGCGCAAATTCCACAGGAATAACTGGCCCGAAACAGATGTAGGAGCGAGCTTGCTCGCGATGCGCCGCGCGGGCGGCGCTCGATCTGATAGGCGCTGAACCTGTCACGACGAACTTCGCACCCCAGACGCATTTTCACAACAAAAAGCCCCCGGCACATGAGTACCGGGGGCTTTTTGTTGCAGCAAGGGCAGGGGCCTTACATGTTCGGGTAGTTGGGCCCGCCAGCGCCTTCAGGGGTGACCCAGGTGATGTTCTGGGCCGGGTCCTTGATGTCGCAGGTCTTGCAGTGCACGCAGTTCTGCGCGTTGATCTGGAAGCGCTTGTTGCCGTCTTCCTGGGTGACCACTTCGTACACGCCCGCCGGGCAGTAGCGTTGGGCCGGCTCGTCGTACAGCGGCAGGTTGCTGGCGATCGGCACGTTCGGGTCGGTCAGCTTCAGGTGGCAGGGTTGTTCCTCTTCGTGGTTGGTGCTGGAGAGGAATACCGAGCTGAGCTTGTCGAAGCTGAGCTTGCCGTCCGGTTTCGGGTAGTCGATCTTCTGCGAATCGGCCGCCAGCTTCAGGCAGGCGTAATCCGGCTTGGTGTCGTGCAGGGTGAACGGCAGCTTGCCACCGAACCAGTTCTGGTCGACATAGTTGAACGCGCCACCGAGCAGCGGGCCAAACTTGTGCAGCGCAGGGCCGAAGTTACGGCTGGCGAACAGCTCTTCATACAGCCAGCTGGCCTTGAAGGCGCTGACATAACCGTCGAGCTGGTCACCGCCTTCGCGGCCAGCAGCCAAGGCGTCGGCCACCGCTTCGGCGGCAAGCATGCCGGACTTCATCGCGGTGTGGCTGCCCTTGATCTTGGAGAAGTTCAGGGTGCCGAGGTCGCAACCGATCAGCGCGCCACCGTTGAACACCATCTTCGGCAGCGAGTTCAGGCCGCCCTTGCAGATGGCGCGGGCACCGTAGCTGATGCGCTTGCCACCTTCGAGGTACTGGCTCATCACTGGGTGGTGCTTGAGGCGCTGGAATTCGTCGAACGGCGACAGGTACGGGTTGGCGTAGGACAGGTCGACGATCAGGCCGACCACCACCTGGTTGTTTTCCAGGTGATAGAGGAACGAACCACCGGTGTTGTCCTTGGCCATCACGTCCAGCGGCCAGCCAGCGGTGTGCACCACCAGGCCCTGTTCGTGCTTGGCCGGGTCGATTTCCCAGATTTCCTTCAGGCCGATGCCGTAGTGCTGGGCATCGGCCTCGCTGTCGAGGTTGAAACGCTTGATCAGCTGCTTGCCGATATGGCCGCGGCAGCCCTCGGCAAACAGGGTGTACTTGGCGCGCAGTTCCATGCCCGGGGTGTACAGGCCGTCCTTCGGGTGGCCTTCACGGTCGACACCGAGGTCGCCGGTGACAATGCCGCGGACCACGCCGTTGTCGTCGAACAGCGCTTCCTGGGCGGCGAAGCCCGGGTAGATTTCCACGCCCAGGTTCTCGGCCTGCTGGGCCAGCCAGCGGCACAGGTTGCCCAGCGAGATGATGTAGTTGCCATGGTTGTGCATGGTCTTGGGCACGAACAGGTCAGGCACCTTGGTCGCGCTGCCGGCATCCTTGAGCACATAGATGTCGTCGCGCTTCACTTCGGTGTTCAGCGGTGCGCCGAGTTCTTTCCAGTCAGGGAACAGCTCGTTCAGGGCGCGGGGCTCGAACACCGCGCCGGAGAGGATGTGGGCACCGACTTCAGAGCCTTTTTCCACCACGCAGACGCTGATTTCGCTACCGGCTTCGGCGGCCTTCTGCTTCAGGCGGCAGGCGGCGGACAGGCCCGCCGGGCCGGCGCCGACGATGACCACGTCGAATTCCATGTATTCGCGTTCCACTGGTTCTCTCCTACTCATCAAGGCTCGTGCTGTTGCTTTGTCTTATTGGGTGCTTGCGTGCAGTGGCTCATCACGGGAGCGAAACTGTAGCTACGCAAATGACGGACTACACCGTTTTGTCTTGGCCGCGCATTATATCTACACCACTTGGCGGGTCCAATACAAACGTTTGTTTGAATTTGCCGCAGGCCAGTAAAATCACAGGAACACGGCTGGAGGGTGACCGATTTGCCGTATTGACCGGATTGGGTGTTACGGTCAAGATACGAGCGGTTTTACGTTCGCCGTAGGCTTGCAGCCGGGCGCAGGTACACCTCTAAAGACCAGGTGTGGAGCAGGGTTTTGCGGGCTTGGCCCGGTTTGTAGTGGAGTTTACACGCCACGACAGAAAATGACCCGTGAGTATTTGTCGCAAGAGTCCGAACAAGACTGTTCGGTCACTGTGAAGATACTGCCTCCCGGTACGTTTTTAGAGGTGCCCTTGTACCCACGCGCATCGCCGGGCATGGCCCCAGGCGACTATCTATTCACCGGAGAGTAACGAGGAATCCATGAAGGTTCTTGTAGCTGTCAAACGAGTGGTCGACTACAACGTCAAGGTTCGCGTCAAAGCGGACAACTCCGGCGTCGACCTTGCTAACGTCAAGATGTCCATGAACCCCTTCTGCGAAATCGCCGTGGAAGAAGCCGTACGCCTGAAAGAAAAAGGCGTTGCGACTGAAATCGTCGTGGTTTCCGTTGGGCCGACCACTGCCCAGGAGCAACTGCGTACCGCCCTGGCCCTGGGTGCCGACCGTGCCATCCTGGTCGAAGCCGCCGACGAACTGAACTCCCTGGCCGTGGCCAAGGCGCTGAAAGCCGTTGTCGACAAAGAGCAGCCGCAGTTGGTCATCCTCGGCAAGCAGGCCATCGACAGCGACAACAACCAGACCGGCCAGATGCTGGCGGCGCTGACCGGCTTCGCCCAAGGCACCTTCGCCTCCAAGGTGGAAGTGGCTGGCGACAAGCTGAACGTCACCCGTGAAATCGACGGCGGCCTGCAGACCGTTGCGCTGAACCTGCCTGCTATCGTCACCACCGACCTGCGCCTGAACGAGCCGCGCTACGCGTCGCTGCCGAACATCATGAAGGCCAAGAAAAAGCCGCTGGAAACCGTTACTCCAGACGCGCTGGGCGTT